>REEF01000770.1 GCA_007695205.1 Planctomycetaceae bacterium | reverse complement strand
CGGTGCCCACTTCTTCGCCACCGTGCCCACGCTGCCGTACCAGATGGCAACCAATCCACCTCGTCAGCCCGTCTATACCTTGGGACACTACCGACCGGGAAGCCCCGCTCCCTACCGCATTAATTACCCCCCGTTTAGCGTTCCCGGCAGCTTGGCCGAAGCCGCTGTGATTGTCGGCCTGATCGCACTGATCCCGTAAGTGGCAGAATGCACACAATCGCTAAAGTCAACCGAGCGTCGCAGACGATTTGAGACCAGTAGGGCGCGATTTCCTGGTACCCGTGGTGGCTCATATCGATGAACATGGCTTGCTGGCAGAATTGGGGATGCTTGCTGATGGCCGCAATGTGCTTGGGCTGTGCGACCGTCCCGGCTGCTGCTCCAACCCCACCCGCACCGGCGGCAGCGCCTGTGACCACCGGTCCAGCGACGATCGTGGTGGGCCAGGATCCTTGTTGCCCCAAGCAGACATTACCGGAATTCCTGGGCATTACGGGGTTATTCCAGGCGGGCGGGGCGCTGGTAACTCGCATCCGCTCTCGGTTGGGCATGCGTTTTCCGGGATTGGAGGGGCGGCCTCCCGTGCTGCCCATCACCGATCCGGCGAACCTCGATTCACCCAATCCCGCTGTCTCGGCGGCTGCGGAAATCAAAGCCCAGGAAGATGCGGCGGATCAGAAGATCAAGGGACTCCGCTACTTGGCCACCATCGGCTGTGGCGGTTGCTATCCGGATGTCGAGCAAGCGTTGCTGGCAGGCCTGGATGACTGTACGGAAGCGGTCCGTTACGAAGCTGCCTCGGGCCTGCGTCGTGCGGCAGGCGACCCGTGCCATTTCTGTCGCAGTGACAAGTGCTGCAGTCCAGCCGTACAACGCAAGCTCCAGGAGGTGGCTTACGGGGCGGACGATTTCACGGGTTGTCCTACGGAACCGTCAGCTCGAGTGCGGCGAATGGCCCGGCTGGCCTTGGCTGGCTGCGGCGGCCCGATCGCGGAACGCCCCATGCCGCTTGAAGGGCCGGGCGATCCGGACATCTTCGAGGATGCAGCGCCAACGACTGCGTTGGAATTCACCACCACCCCGACCAGTCCCTCGAGGGCAACTGCGATCCCGGCTGTCGACTGGCAGCCATTGACACCGACCCATCTGTCTTCTCCGCCGCATACGCCCTGTCGTAGCTGCGCCCCGACCAATTACCTGGAAACCATGCCTCCTCCCTCCGCTCCGGCAGCAAACCATTATTTCCCGGGCAGGTAGCTTGTTATACTGGATCTGGTACCGATACTCGACGAAACCAGCCCGTAAGGATCGAAGATGCCTCCCCGTAACGAAGCCCCCATCGTATCGTCTCGCCGCACGGCTCAACAACGGCGTGGGGCTGCCGCTACGGAAACGACGGCCCATTGGAAGACCGGTGGCGCAACAACGCGAGCGGACGCTCGCCGTGGCCGCAGCTCGCTGCGGCGTTATATGGGGCTTTTCCTGCTCGGACTGCTGTTCCTCGGTTCGGCCGCTTCGCTGGTCTATTACTTGATCTTGTCTCCCGCCAAGACACCGATGGTGGCGGCTATCGCATTGGACTACCGTTGGCCTCTGCCCCCCAACGCGTGGACCCGTGAGGATGTCGACGGCCTGACGGACGCACTGGGCAGCGAGACGGTGTCGATCGCGGAAGTGGCCCTCCAAGGACCATCCAGCCTAGAAGAATTGACTCGCCAACTGGCAGCCGCGTCCGGTCGGGTTCGAGCGGGCGGGACCGTGATGGTTTACGTCAGCGCACATGCGGCTGTCGATGGTGCGGGGGAACCCTGTCTGCTGCTGCCCGAGTCCGATCCGCTGGACAGCGCCACTTGGTTCCGGCTGAGAGATCTGCTGACGGAGCTGAAATCGGTCCAACAGCGCTACGCCTGCCGCCATCTTCTGATTTTGGACACCCATCGCCAACATACGAATTGGAGCATCGGATTACTGGACGACTTTTCGCAGCGCATCGAGGCCACCGTCCGGCAAGCGGCGGTGCCGAACCTGGTGGTCTTGAATTCCGCGTCGTCCGGACAAGTGGGTTGGACTTCGCTGCCCCTGCAAGGATCGGCGTTCGGTTATTGGCTGCGCTACGGCCTGGCTGGTGAGGCGGATGCGAACGGGGACGGTCAGGTCAGTTGCCGAGAGTTAGTGGCCTATCTCCAACGACACGTCGACGGCTGGGCACAGACGCATCGCGCCAGCCGACAAGTGCCGTTGCTGATCCCGCCGGACGCGCCGGATTTTCCCCTGACCTGGTCGCTCAACCCCCGCGCCTTGAGGCGTCTGCGTCGTGCTGACGATTCGCCCGGGGGCGAATCGGGTTCGCTGTCCGGGGACAGGATCGCTTGGCTCTGGAACCGACATGACGAATTAGCCACGTTGCTGCCCGGACACTATGCCCCGCACCGCTGGCACCAAATCCAGCACGATCTGTTGTGGCTGGAGCAGGCGTCGCTGGCGGGCCGAGGCTATCGCGAGGTTGTCGAGCGAATGAGTTCGCGATTAGAGGGCGACGTTACTTCTCTGCTGGAACAGGTCCGCGAGTTGGATGCGTCAGCGATCGCTTCGCCGATCCGTCTGACTGCGGCATTGACTGGCGACAGGTCGCTGGCCAATACGGAAATGGCCGCCGGGGCGCCACCGTTGGCCGAATACTTGGGGCTGCCGACTGGGGCGGCGAGAGACGCGGGTGGCTCGCCCTTGAGTCAGCTCTTGACGCGCCATCGGTCTGCCCAGTTATCGCCCGACGATCAATTGATCGAGCAGGTGCTGGATCTGCACGAATACGCCGCAAAACTGGCCGTGCCCCGTGAGCTGCAGGACGCAGCCGCCGACTCGAGAGCACATCGGGTGATCCGCCCGCTGCTTGAGCCACTGGATCAAGCCCGGCGAATGATCGAGGATCGGCTATTTGAGGATGACGCGTCGACCACCGACCTAGCGCGTCAGATGTTAGAAGTCCAGCAGCAGTATCAGCAACTGGACGACCGGCAAGCGACCTTGGCGCGGGGCTACCAAGTGCGCGATCGAGTCTGGTCTGCCTTGCCCTATCTTGCAGCCTGGTCCTGCCGACCATCGAATCGAAACCTCTCGACAACCGCTGATCTCGATTCTGCGAGCGAGCCATTGGAACTCGACGCACCGCAGTTGGTGGATTCCTTGTCTTCCGTGACGCATCAACTGGATCGCGTCTTACAACAGGTGGAACGAGACACCGGACGAGACGAGGATTCGTCGGATGCCTTGGCCGCCATCGACACGCTGGCGACCAACGCGAGTGGGCAACTGGATGCACTGCTGGGTTTGCTCGCAGACCAGGCTCGGCGAGTGGCATTGCCGGGACCGGCCAGTCCGCAGTTGCTGAACGAACTGGATGGTCTGCTGGCGACTCCGCTGGTACCCGCCGAATTGCGTGCGACTCTATATGAGCAGTACCTGACGGCGGTTGGCCAGGTGGATCGTGCCGCCACTTTGCTGGCCGACAACGCGACCGCGGCGGTGACGATGGAAAATACGCCCGTCCTGTCAACAGAGCTTGTCGACCTGCCCGAGCAAGGGACATGCCCGCCGGCCCGCCTGGCGGCCGCTCTGCTGTCGGGGGATGATGAAAGATGGCTGGTCCAGGCGGAACGCGACCTCCCAGCATTCGGCGAAACGTTGCGCCGAGCACTGCGACACGCGGCACCGTCCAGCGCGGATCTTCCGGCCGACGATCTTCCGACCGACGTCGGCAGCCAGCAGCCCCGCGAGGATTCGGCGTCAGCCGTGACAGGCGTCTCGACGGATCCCTGGCAGCAGGATCGTCGTTTGCGGCGGTTGGTGGCACTGGCCGGAAGCGGTGTCCGCGATCCCTACCAACCATTGCGCCGACGGGCGTTGCAGGAACTACTGCTGTGGCACGCCCGACAAGCGGTCGACGATTTCTGGGCAGTCATCGATCCGGACGGCCGCCCGTACTTTGTAACCGTCGCCCAAACACACCTGGACAACACGGTCCGATTGGGCTCGCCTGCCCCCCCGATCGCGCGCGAGATCCAGCGATTGGGCGACTTGTTCGAGCGGCGCAAGCAGGCGGCTCGGACGGGGCTGCAGACCTTGTCAACCGACTTGCTGCTGATCGACGACCATTCGGATCTGACCGCACAGATCGGCATCCGCGCGACGCCCCAGACGCCCGACCTACCCACAGGGCTTGCCACCGTGCAACTCCGCGACCAACTCGGCTTCCTTCCCGGCACCATCCGTGCGATCCCGCTACCGCCAGGCCAACAGCCCGGTGTTGCAGATGAGCAAACCGTGGCGATTACGCTGACGGGACAGGACCTGTCCGGTCGCGGGCCCGGAATGCAGGCGGTCCTCCAGTTTCGCGGTCACGAGTTTGCGACGCCCCTGAGGTTGCACCACTTGCATGGGCCGCGCATCGAGCTGACTCGGTATCGCTACGGCCCCAGTCGGATCACGCTGGCTGGCACCGAACCGAGGACGGCGTCGATCGTGTTCATCTTGGATTGTTCCCAAAGTATGCGTGACCGGATCGACGTGGAAGCGCCCGAAATCGCAGGAACTCCAGCCAGTTTTACTAAAATGCAAGTGGCCATCGACGCCTTGCGCGAGCTGCTGGAACGTTTCGGCGAACGGGGGGATGCGCGGATCGGCGTCCGTTTCTTCGGGCATCGTGTCGGCTGGCGGACCGATCAGCCGGATACCCTGGCGCGGCGCGAAGACTATCCGGACCCCATCCCGCCGACGCTGCCTCCGTACGCTGACGTCGAATTGGCGCTGCCGCTGGGCCGTTTTGATTCCGTCACGGCGGGTACCGTCGTCCGGCGTCTGGAGGCTCTGCGACCCTGGGGCGAGACCCCGCTGTACCTGTCGCTCCGCCAAGCCTTGCAGGATTTCGGACCGTTGGATGCTCAAACCGACCGACGCGTGGTCGTGATCACCGATGGCATCAACTACCAGTTCAATCCGTCCCCGGAATTCGCTCCCTCACGCGCCGAGATCGAACAGGCTTATACCGAGCAAGGAGTTCAAATCGACATCCTCGGCTTTGGGATTCCGGACGACGAGCAGGCCACCGCCGTGCGCGAATTCACGGCACTGGCAGATAGCACCGGCGGCACCTTCACCGTCGCCACCAACGCCTCCTCGCTCATTCGCGGTCTCCAGCAGCAACTGAGCAAGACCACGTTTCGCGTGCTGGACGGTGAAACCGTGCTCGGGCAAGCCGAACTGGGGGGGACGGTTCGGCTGGACCCCGTACGGGAGTCCGTGATCGAGGTCGGTCAAGTGCGAGAGCCGGTGCAATTGGAGGGCAGCGAACACCTGCAATTGAGGCTCAGCCGGACGAGGCAACGGGTACTCTCGCTGCCCTACGACGAAGGCTCTCCTCGCTTCGCGCCTCTGATTGCACCTGGCTCGGCCGCGGGCACCAATTACCGCGTGGGACTGCATCGAACAATCCGCTCCAGCCAGGCGGTGATCTTTCCCATCTCGTTCCAGACGGCCGACGAAACGATTCCTGTTCGCCCAGGGCATGTCTGGATCGAAATCACGCCGATCGGCCGCGACCGGAACGCTGTTGCCGAAAGCTACGTTTTTTTTGACGCCAACTACGAACCAAATCTGCCCGTGCCCGTGATGCATTGTCGGTGTTCTGATTGGCCCGCCGAAGCAACACAAGCCGAACTGCGGGTATGGTGCTTGCCCCAACCGATCGAGTCCGCGGAAGTGATACCGTTAACCGCCGTCGCCGACCGGTTACCACCGACGGAAAACGGTTTTCCCGTCAAACGAACCAACGGGGTCTACTACCAAGTGCGACAGATCGCGCCGAATGCCACCGGCGACCCACTCCGCATCCGCGTGGTGCAGCGGCACGAATCCGGCATACCGATCCACGCACTCAAACTCGACCTGGCCCCGCCCGCCCGGCATGTTGTCCGCCGGTTCGATGCGCAGCAAGGCGTCGTGCTGCACGATTTCGAGTTCGATGCAAATGCCTCGCCACCCGCGGATTCGATCACGTTGCGCTGGCAAACCCGCGACGAGCTGACCGCACCCGCCTGGCAACTCGAGCGTCCCGTGAGCCTGGGCATCCGCCAGCAAGACGAAGTCGTCCTCCCGCCCCAGATCCTGGATTTCGGCGAGCCGACCATGCGCTGACAGTCCAAACTTAGGGGTCAGACCCTGTTTTCAGGCTTTCGGTCTTTTGTTGCACTTAGCTGCATGACGCGACCTTGAAGAAGCGAATTTGCGGGTGCGATCTATCAGGTGAACGCACGCGGGAATATCGATTAACAGGGTCTGACCCCATGGCTCGTCGTTTTTCGTTGGGGCGTTTGGCCGGGACAGTCCAGGTGGCCCAGGGGACACCCAGCTTTGGCCCAGGGGACACCCAGCTTTGAAACCACCGTGGCGATGGAATAGCAACCTGCCTTTTTGAGGTGTTTCTTAGCAATCGAGGTCGTCCAGCAGCGTGCTCGGCACCGTCTCCGCGGAACCAGTACATCCAGGCTGATCGGGTTCGAAAGAACATAGCTGGGTGTCCCCCTTGTCGGAACCACGAAAGGGCATGGCTGGGTGTCCCCTTTGTGCATCTCCGAAATCGGCCCCTCGAACTTTCGATTGTCTAGGAATCGCTCGCCGCGCGGCGTCTCTTCGGTTTCGGTCGTGCCATAGAATTGGATGAAGGTAATGACCAATTGGGGTAGGAGCTGTTGGGGGTATTTGCTGAAGGTCAGCAGGCCAGCCAAGGTCGGTCGGGTGTACAATGCCGTCCGCATGCCATCCCACACCCCCGCCCCCGTCGCGTGGCGCTCCCGGCAAACTCGTAGAGCAACGGTACGGTCAAAATAACGGCGTTCGAGCTGATGGAATGGGTGAATCTTAATGCGGCGTTGGAATCGTCGGGCGGAACTCATGGCTCGGTCTGTAGAATCAGCTCGATGGGCGGGATGGCCTCGGGTGCCGGAGGGACCTCCAGTTGCATGGTGCCGGTCCGCCGGTTGCCGGCGATCAAACCGGCCGCTTCCAAGCGGTAGTCACCCGGCGGGACCTTGTCGAAAACGAACTGGCCGTCTTTGTCGCTTTGTCGTTCGCGAATCGGTTTATCGCCCTCGATCAGCCGGACGGTGATCCCGGCAGTCGGCGTTTTAGCCAGTCGCCCGAAAACGACTCGGCCGGAGATCCGGTTCTCCATGGCAGGCTTGGCGGCATCTTTCGCCAGCACTTCGACCCCCGTCCGCTGATATTCGCTCGGGTTGCCGACCCGATCCGTGGCGCGGATCAACACGTCGTAGACGCCCGGATTGACCGGTGCGGTCGGCAAGTCGATCCGCCATCGCCCGTCCGATTGCAGTGCACCGGGGATCGGTTTGGTTTCGGGAGTGAATTCACCGCGGCGTTCCAAATCAAACGCTGCCTCGACTCGCGCCACGCCGCTCAGTTCACCATCCGACGCGAGCAGGGAAACCTGCAACAGTTCCCCCTGCGCGACGGACCGGCCTGGCATCAATTGCACGCGACTGATCTGTGGAGCTTCATCGTCGAAGACGATCTCCACCGGTTCGCTCCATACATCCTGATCCGGCAGGATCGCACGCGCCAGCAGGTTGGCTCGGCCGGCCCGGACTGGAGGCGGCGGCAGGGTGACCACCAGATCGCTGGTGCGTGTTGAGATCGCCAGAGTGCCATCGGCGATGTCCGGATCGAGCTGCAATTCGACGAGTCGATCGGAGGTAACCCGCAGCGACGGTTCGCCCACCAGCGTTCGGTCCCGATCGACATCGATGCCGACCTCCAGCGAACTGCTGCCGTCGCTCAGTACGGCGTAGGGCATATCCACCTGAAGGGACACCTCGATCGCTTTCGGTTCGGGACCAAAGCACTTGCCTGCCTCGGGTTCGACGATCCGTACCCGGACCCTATTCGAGGGCGGCACGACCGTACGCACCACGGCAGTGGTGGGAACTTCGTAGCGGAAGGCACGCTTGAAATCATCCACATCGATCGTCACTGGGAAGACGGGTCCTGCGTCCGGTGGGACCTGGATGTGCAATCGCGTCTCCGTAGCGCCCGGCTGCAGCAACGCCGTCGCTCGGCCGCGGATCTCACCGTCGGCGGACGGCGGAGGCAGGACCGTGATCGAAATGCCCGCCGGTGGCACTGCAGCGAGGGGCCGCACGAGGATCTCGACACGACCGCTCTGAGGGTCGTACTGCACACGAGGCTCGATATAACGGCCCGGGCGTTGCACGAGGATCTCCAGACGCCGGATCGTCTTGCGTCCGGTAGCCGTATCGGTCGCTACAGCCAGCAGCACGGGCGGCAGCGGCGTCGGCGCCTCGGCTTCACCGCCCGGTTCGGCACCGTTCTCCGGTGCCGACGGCAGCAACGTGATGGGCACCCGCGCTCCTCCGGCAGGCACGACGATTCCCTGGTGCTGCAACACCGCATCCGATGCCTTGACCAGCGCCAGATAATCATCGGCAACGTCCGCAGCGACTTCCCCCGGAGGCGCGGCCAACGCAGACGCTCGTGGGGCGGGCAACAACTGGAAATCGACCGTTCGGGCCGAGGTGCCGGGATTGACCAGGTACAACTGGTAGGAGGTCGTTCGGTTAGGAAACGGGTACAGCTTCCACTGGTTCTCGGTCCATTGCTGCGTGTCGCGCATGCCCTCGACGTACAGATCCAGGTCCGGCGATCGCGGCAGATCGACCGTGCAGTCATGTCGGACAACCTGCGCTTCGCATACGGCACGAAAGACGATCCGAGCCGCGCGACCGGTCGGCGTCTTCCTCCGAATGCGTAATCGCAGGCTGCCCGTTTCGGACGCGCGCAGCCGAAAACTGGGCTCCCGGCCAGCCAGTTCGGACAGGTCGGTAAAGCGTTCTCCGAAGGTCGCCTGCGTCAGCGATACGAGAATGGACTGGTCGTAAAGCACGTCATCCAGCGCCGGGGACACCTCGATCAACTGGGGGTCGTAGTCGCAGAAGATCCAAGCGTCCAGCGGCTGCACCTGGCGATTGGTCACCGTCAATATCACTTCCTGCTGCGCCGCGCCGATCAGGTCGATCCGTTGAGGCGCGGCGATCTGCAACCGAGGCTGCAGCGGATCGGGTAGCGGGGGCTGCAGAGCGATCGTCGCCGCCGCTCGGTGATAAGCGGTCGCCGCGCCGATCAGATGGCTGCGTTCGGTCGCTAGGGCATCGTGGACAGCGGCTTCCAGACGCCGCTGTTGCCAGGTCAAAAAATCGTATCGCTCAGCGGGGATAGAGCGGCTGACGCCGAACCAGGGGAA
>REEF01000392.1 GCA_007695205.1 Planctomycetaceae bacterium | reverse complement strand
AGCCCCCACCCGCCGTACCGGTAGCTGGTGATGTCGTGGAACAGATTATGGTGGGCCCGGGTGCCCGGCGAAACGCCCAGGGTGTAGATGCCGCCCATGTCGCTCAGCACCCCCTGGCCGAGGTCGTAGGCGTGGTTGTAGCCCAGTTCGTTGTGATGGGCGGGCGTGTCGTGGTAGCCCCAGGTCCAGCCGATCGAGAAGCTGGAGTAATACAGGTCGTGCACGGTATTGTGCAGCACGCGGTTGTGGCCCGACAGCCCGATCCACACGCCGATGGCAGCCGGGTGCAGCCGCCCGCCGTGGGCGATGTAACAATCGCGGACGGTGATGTGCGAGCAGATGTTGTCCGTTTCGGCGGGCAATTGGCGCACGCTGGCCCAGTCGCCGGGGCCGGTGTGGCCGATCTTGACCCCGCCGGCTCCCAGGTCGACCAACTCGCAGCCTTCCACCGTATTATGGCGGCAACCATGCCCGAAGGCGATGGCGTAGGCGCCCGTGTGACGCACGGCGCAGTGCTTGATTGCGATATTCCGGGCGCCGACGGCGGTCAGCGCCGCGTCGAGCCCGATCTCGGCCTGCGGGATCGACTGGCCCTCAGGCGGCAACAGCCACTGCGAATGGGCGAAGGTGAGCCCCTCCAGCCGGATGTGCTCGACCCACGCTGCGGCGTCCTGGTCGCCTTGGAAATCGACAAGGCGGTCGTGCACCGGCGCCACGACGACGGCGTCCTCGGGGTTCTCGCCCCGTTGCGGGATGTAGGTCAGCACGCCCATGGGCCGATCGAGATACCACTCGCCCGGCTCGCTCAGTTCCTCTTTCACGTTTTCCACGAAGAAGCGGTCGTCTTCCGGAAACCGGTTCCACCAACTCTTGCCGTAGGTGGTTCCGGTGAAGTGGATGATTCGCTCCTGCATATCGACCGATTCGATCCGCAGTCGGGAGATTCCCCACTGGTGGAACCCGATCACCTCGACGTCGTCTTGGTTGGCCCAGTCGTCGCGCACGGCATCGCCCTGGTAGCGGAGCTGGTCGAAGCCCCGTTTGTCGTCGGGGGCAGGCACCACCTCGCCAGTGGTCAGATAGCCCTGCTTGGGGAGCCTGGGCCGCATGCGACGCTGGTCGTCCACGAACAGTTGGCTGAAGGTCCAGCGGCCCTGCTTGACGTCCTCGATGGCGACCGACCAGCGCCCGTCGTCGGCCACGTTCCAGCCGTCGATACGGCGGCCGCCGCTGAGGACCGGCCGTTCGCCGGGAAACGCGCGGTAGATGATCGGCACACGGGCGGTGCCCGAGTCGGCGGGGGTGAAGACCAGCGTTTCCGGCAGGTAGTACGTCCCGCCGCGCAGGGCGACAAGCACCGGCGTTTCCCGGTCGGCCGTGCCACTGATCGCCCGCACCAGATCGCGCGCGCGGTGGATCGTAGCCAGCGGCCCGTCAGTTTTCTCGGCGTTTGCTTCCGGCAGCGTGCCCGACCAAGCGTCGTTGCCCTCGGGCGAAACGTACAGATCGGCCTTGGTCTCGTCGGCTCGGGCCACGCTGGGCAGCCGCAGGGCATCGCTGGCATGCAGGGTGACGGCAATTGCCAGGGCGGGAAGAATAGGCACTCGCATCATGGCTGGCTCCACTTAACAGGGGCAGGGAGGGTGGAAAACTTCGCGTCACCGTTCACGGGCCGAAGGGGGACCGTCGCACGTCAACGATGGCAACTTCGCCGCAAGTCCCGGCACGGCGCCGGGAACCGACCCCATTATAATGTCCGGCGGCCCGCCCGTCATCCAAGCAGATGGGGTCAGGTCTTGACTTATAACTTATCGTTTCTGTTCCATAGCAAACTGCGCGAGCCCGATAAGTTATAAGTCAAGACCTGACCCCAAGTCTCGAAGCTTTGGTGCACCCGAAAAATGCCTGTTTTTTTTGTTTTTTCGCCTTTTTGCCTTTTTGCCCGTCGAAAACCTTTTTCAAATTGTTCGAACTCTTTTGCTCAACGCCTAGCGCGTAACTCCCTTTAATCACAACGCCTTGCGACATCCCTTCCGCGATATGTGCCGTGCAGCACGTTTGTGGGGCACCTACTTGATTGACGGGCTTTCTGCCACAACTACAATCAACGGTAATGAGCAACGGCTGCTCGTACGCTGGCTGCTCAGGCCAGCGGAACCGAGGCGACGAAGTTCGCCTAAAGTGCAGTCAAGTAACGTCGGGACGGTGCTTTTCTTTGTCTGCGGAGGGAAACATGAAACTTCAGTTCGTCGCCTGTTGCGTCCTCGTGTCCATCCTGAACTTCGGCGCTCGCGGGGACGACGCCGACGCGTTGAAACCTTTGGAGGGCCGGTGGGCACAGGGGGACCTTCGTTTCTTTGCGCCCCCTCCGGAAATCTGGCAGATGATCTATGGGCGCGAGCTGTCGACGGAGAATCCGATCGAGCTGTTCGTCAACCGCGCCCTTCTGGCGATCGACGGCGATCAATTTGTCTTCCGTAACCAGAAGCACGAGCGGCGTGTCAAGGTGAAGGTCGACGCGACGAAGAACCCGAAGCAGATCGACTTTCTTCTCGGCGACGACAAAAGACTCTTGGCCATCTACGAGATCGACGACCGTCGGCTGGGCCTTCGCATCGGAGATGCGAAGACGCGGCCCGAGAAATTCGAAAATCAGGAAGTTGGGAAGAAGGATTTTCGCATCGGGTTTCAGCGACAGCGTGATTGAGAAATGGGGAAAGGAGAAAAGGAGAAAAGGACAGGCATTTTTTTATTCGGGACGATTTTGCCGTGGATGCCTTCGAGGTTCGTTCCAGCTCCGCCAACAGATTCCGGAACTTTGGTGCAGCCAAAAAATGCCTGTCCTTTTTGCCTTTTTGCCAGCCTCGGTCGTCCATTTTCTTCAAGAATGGATGAGTCGTAGTCGTGTTTTTGACGGGGATTCGCCGAAGACGGATGCATAATCAATCGAAAACTGGCCTTCGTGCGCGAATCCGAGTTTGCGAGCAACGCGCTGCACACACCGTTGATCGCGATTATCGATGATCATGCGTCGGGCTGCCTGCAAACGAACTCGTTTCGTGTACGCGCGAGGGGAAAGGTCGAGCATGTCATGGAATGCGTAAAACAGCGTTCTTCGGGATGCTCCGGTGGCCTCGCACAGTTCCAGAATCGTCGGCGGCTGACTGAGCCGAGCATGGATCACATCCAGAGCCCGGCGAACAATTTGTCGACGGCGCCAGGCTGAGGGAAGATCGCAATGATATCGTTCACCGTCTACGAGCAGGCCTATGACATATTCCGTCAACCGCACATCGGCATCCGCCCCCGCAGATGCCGTGTTACCGCTTTGCAGGATTGCGGAGATCGTACGGCAGAAACGATTGAACTTCCGACGATCCGGGACGATTGTTTGCCACGCGATCAAATCATTCATGTTGTCTCCCGAACCAAATTCTGCCATCGCTACTCGCCGGAAAAGATCGACTGGTATCGAGACCGCTGCTTGACGATGCCCCGACGCGAACTGCTGGAAAACATCACCCCTAGGTTCCATGATCAGCAGTTGATCAGGCCCGATCTCTCTTCCGCGAAACCGCGAAGACGAACAGTCGGTCGTGATCGGCGAGACGGTCACGAATTGATCGGATCGCTGACCTCCAGCAACCAACCCGACCTCGGTTCGGACGTCGTAAACCGCACATTGGCCGAAGAAAACCAAGCTGACTTCGAGTCGAAACGTTCCCCGACTGGCCTGGAGAAGCTCGACGTCCCAGAACGCAGATAGCTGCTGCGATGCCGTCTCAATGTCCTGAAAAGTTCGATGGATCTTCACGTTCATGTCGGTCGATGACGCGCTTTCTCGACAAGAGGAGGAGCTTCTACCATTTTCTCGACAGAAGGAGCTGTTGCTGTCGCTTCGATCACGATGGCTTTTCATCATTCGCCTTCGCTCCATCCAGCTCGGTTGACCTTATCAAAACCATGATGCTAGATGAACATGACGAGACCGAGCCGTCAAGTGCCCTGGAAGCCCTCGTGATCTACGCTCTCGGCCCCACCATCAATGCGCACTGCGTCAGCCCCGCGTCTCGATCGCTTTTTTGTGTCCGGATTGCACTATTTCGACTGTTTATCCTTGCGGGCAGTCATAGACTGGCCAGGGAGTGACAGCTCCGATGCCGAGATGCGAGGTCAACCGCGATTTTGGTAGCAGTCGCACCAGAACGACTTGACTCAAATCTTTCCATTGTAGAAAAGGAATGTGATGAAAACCTTAAAACTAGTGATCACTTTGTTGCTCGTTTGCGTACCCGCGGCCGCTTGGGCTCAAAGTGAAGCGACTGAAATACCACCACCAGTCTCTGGTCCCGGTATCGAAACGCAGAGCGGCCAAGCCGTCTATCAGCTACCCCGAGACCATGCCTGGCATGGTGGCACGTTTTACCAGACCAACGACTACAACGAATGGCACTACATCACGGCCCTGGGCAAGGATGTCCAGACAGGCGAACGGGTGTCGGTGTTCTGGGTACCGCTTGCACAGGGCTGGATGGCTGAGGAAAAACGCCCCCTGCACAACGTCCTGTTCGCTTTCCACAATCTGGATACCGGCGAGTTTCATACCTCGATGCCGTATATCACTGGCCGGCTGAAAACCGAGGGCACGTCCCCAGATGCCGAAGACTTCTGGTTCAAGTACTCGATCGACGACGGCAACAACGGTTTCACGACCGAGTACGACTACCCGACCGAGACCTGGAAGTTCTCCGGTTACAACACCAAAGACGACAAGTGGAACGACCCGTTTAAGCTGGACATGACGGCCACGCTGCAGGAGCCCGGTTATGTGCCCATGGCCTACTGGGGCCTGGAAAGCATCGGCGTCGATCCGCAAGACCGCCAGAACCCCGAGACGATGTACGGGCTGACCTATTATTACACCGCGCCCAACATGGCGGTAGAGGGCACCGTCGAGGTGGGTGGCAGAACCATCGAGTTCGATGGGCAAGCTTGGTTCGAACACCAGTGGGGGAATTTCCGCAACACCTATCAGTACCGGTATTTCTGGGCTTGGTTCCGCTTCGACAATGGCGACATCATGACCTTCCGCCAGTATTACAAGGGCGAGGATTTCCGCGATCCGCATTACAACGTCAACCGCTACCTGTTTATGGATGGCGATACCCACGAACGCTCCTATGCCTTCGGCCCGTCGTTCAAGGTCATCCCGTCGCGGATGTGGACATCGCCCAAATCAGGCAAGTCCTATCCTTGGTGGGGCCGGATCGAGACGCCGCAGGGCACCTACTATTACGAGCCGACTCACCCGGAACAGGAGGGTTATGGACTGGCGGGTGCCTACATCGAGGGGGTTATTCAATTGCGTAAGGGCTCCCCGGACGGGCCGATCGTGGCCACCGGTTTTACTGAAATGATCATGCTGACCGAGCCCTATGACGACGGCACTGACCCCTCCTACGGTCCTCCCGTATCTCGCAGCCTTCCAGAGGATCCAGAGTTGCCCTGGACGCCGTGGCGATCGGATTCTCAGGACTGAAGCCATTGACAGTGAGCACCATGGACAAAAGCAAAGAATTTTCTGCAGCTGAGCATCAGCAGAGTCACGTCCAGCACGGCGCAGGAGTGGGACGACGTGGCTTCATTCGGTCGGCGGGGGTGGGCATCTCGGGGGTAGCGGCGGGTGTCACAGGATCTGCGATCTTCGGCGCCCCTGTGGTATCACGGGCTCGAACCCCGGAATCAGCGGGAATGAATGGTTTGGGGATGGAGACGGAAACCGGCGCTGCCCTCTCTTGTTGGGCCAGTTATGGCGGGGATGACAAACTAGGACGCCCGGTTATCAGTGCCCCGTACCCTATGGATTTACTCAGGAAGGTTTGGGTAGCGCCTATGTGGATTGGTGACAGCAACGTGACTTGGATGCACTTTGGCTCGCGTACTGGTTAGCGCTGAAGGGAATGGTGATGGAATTGGTTGAACAGACGCTAGATTTTGTGCGACGCATTTTGTGTCGGCGGTTCGTCTTGGCAGCCGTGCGTGACGTCGTCCGCTGTGCCCTGACGTGTGCCTTCGCGTTTGCAACGCCCGCGTTTGGTCAGTCGGACAACCCGCTAAAACCGCTCGACACTTCCAGCCCGCGGGCAACCATCCAGTCTTTCTGGAAGCAATCGACACGTGTCGAACAGTCGCTCACGTCGTACCGGCAAGAGCAGACATTTGAGCAATACGTGAACTGCGTGCGCGTCTTTTCGGCCAGTCGGGACCTTTTTGATCTGAGTGAAACACCAAGGGCTTACCGGCTTAGGATAGGAGGAGCATCTTTTTCGTATCTTCATGACATTCTGGTGCGACTGCCCCCGGTTGAGCGAACGGAGATTCCCGGAGGCCCGGATTTCGAGCCCGAGGAAGTCGAGACTTGGAGATTTCCTGACACGGAGATCGTTGTTCGGCGAGTCAACGAAGGGCCCGATCAAGGCAAGTATCTGTTTTCGGCGGATACCGTGAGAAGCTTGCCTGAATTTCACGCCAGAATCATTCACCTTCCGGCCCTACGCACCACGGCTTACCCAAAGTCACGCCAAGAGGTGTACAGGTTCACCGGACCGCTCTTTCCGTTCGCCTTGACAGACCGTATTCCTCAATCTCTCCGTGTGAACGTTTTCGGAACGCCCCTATGGAAAGTGATGATCACCATGGTAATCGCAGCCATCATTGGTTGTGTGACGCTACTTTGGTTACGACCAGTCAAAAGACTTGCATCGAATCTCGGGGCAGTAGGGCAACTGGCGTGTCAAGTTTCGGTCCCCATTCTGCTTGCCGTTCTTATCTACGTATCCTATGAGTTCATCATTGCTTTGCAGTTGAATGTGTCCGGCGACTTTGCGCTACTGGTAAGTTCGCTGGTGACGATCGGCATTACGGTTTCTTCCATGTGGGCTGCATGGTTAATAGTCCATTTGCTTGTCGAGACCATCGTTGCTCTCCCTAGCATTCCCGAGCAGAGCTATGACGCCCACCTACTGCGACTGGTGGCACGCGTGGTGGGTGTACTGGTGGGCGTCGCGATTTTGCTGTGGGGCGCCAACGAGCTTGGTATTCCCGCTGCGGGGGTCCTTGCCGGCTTAGGGGTCGGCGGTTTTGCGTTGGCGCTGGCGGCTCAATCGACGGTCGAGAATTTGTTCGGTGGTGTCAGTATTTTTGCAGATCGTCCGTTTCGAGTCGGCGACTTCATTCACTACGGAAATGCTGACGGCATTGTCGAGGCGATCGGGCCTCGCTCCACGCGTATTCGTGGACTCGATGGTACGTTGACAACAGTGCCCAATGCCGATCTGTCAAAGATTCATATCACCAATTACTCGATGCGCGACAAATGCTTTTTTCATCACATTTTGAACGTGCGTTACGAAACCACGCCCGCTCAGTTTGAGTGGCTGTTGCGCGAACTGCGACGTCGCGTTGCTGCCCATCCGATGGTAGAGGAAACGACCGACATGCCCCGCGTGCGGCTGCTGAGGTTCGGCTCTTCATCGATCGATATCGACGTGCGAGCCTACGTGTTGACAACCCGCTTTCCCGAGTTCTTAAGCGTTCAAGAGGAACTATTGCTCGACATCATCAAGGTGATCGATGAGGCGGGTAGCGGCTTTGCCTTCCCCAGTATGACGGCATATTTGAATAACGATAGCGGGATTCGTTCGGATCGTTTGACGCCGTTCTTGGCGATGGACACGCCATCTTCGCCAAAAAGAGCCAGCCCCAAAACCGATCGGACCATCGATGCCGAACACCCTACCCAGGAGGGCCCCTCAGTTGAGGATCTTCCGTGAAATTGTGCTCGGCGGACCGGACGGGAATTGTAGATCCTGAGCCCCGAGCGAAGCACCGGACCGGCGGTTTTTTGGGAAGCCGAGTTCTGGTACCATTGTGAAGAACTTGTAGAAAAGGAAATGCTGATATGTCCGAATTCAAGCTGCCGAAGGGCAATTGGTTGTTGGTAACTGGAATCATCCTCATCCTCCTTGGAATCGGGGCGATTCTCGCTCCGGCCATCGCCGGAGGTACGGTCGTTTACATCATCGGTTCCCTTTTGTTAGTCACTGGCCTCATTCAGTTCTTCGCGGGCTGGAGGGAGGATTCGGTAAAGAGTAAGTTTTTGCATCTAATTCAGGGAGCAATTATTGGAATCGCCGGTATCGCTGTTTTAGCCCATCCCTTTTACGGCCTAGCCGCCCTTTCGCTTGTCCTAGCGATCTTCTTCGTGATCGATGGTGTTTGGAAAATTTCCTTGTCTTTCTCGTACCGCCCCGGATCAGGCTGGTTGGCTTTGCTGGCCAGTGGTGTGATTGCTGTGCTGCTAGGCGTCATGATCTGGAGCCAGTGGCCAGTATCGGGATTGTGGGCGGTGGGAGTTCTGGTTGGTGTCGACTTGCTGTCTACCGGTTTTGCCTTGATCACTCTGGCCTTAACTTGGAAACAGGCCGTTCGAAACGCAAAGGGAAAGGTTCACGTGACCAAGGAAAATTTCACAGAAAGGGTTGCCGAGAGCGAACAGCCGGCATAAGCACCCGGTCAGGAGTTTCTTGTCCATTAAGATGGCGTTCATCTGTTGTTCGGACGGCTCAACAGTCATCTGTGCGGATCTACAAGAATTCCCAGCCCTGCCCCTCGATGCGTTGGCGTCCAGTGAGTAGAACAGGGACCAGCGATGGTCGGGAGTTCGATTATTTTGCTGGACAACGGCACCGAGCCGATCCGGTCGGCGCACACCGGGAGAGCATCGAGCGGAAGGTGCGTTTCTACGAGCGGTTGCAGGACGGGGTGCTGGCAAGCTGCCGGACGGGGGGTGATTCGACTGGAGTTTGGGCATCAGCAGGGGGAAGTGGGTTTGTTTTGCCGGTTTCCGACGGGGCTTCGACGGTTCATCCTCGAACCGCTGGCCGCGAAGTATCCGGATTGCCGGTTCGCTGAGGTCTCTGATGCGGATGGATCGGAGGTTTCCATGCCCCTCTGGTACGCGGATCTGCGGTTGGTGCCGGATGTGTATCCGATCCTGCGTCATGCCCAGCTCGAAGATATGTTGACCGGCAAGTACGAAGCTCCGATTGATGCGAGTCTGAAAGCGGTTCAACCGGGGGGAGGGGATTGTGTGCCGAGTGACGATGGCCATTCGTCCGGCGTCGCGCCGTCGGGGGTGCTGCGGCTCGACGGGCGATACGAAATATCAATTTAATGGTCCAGTTTGCGCAGGAGCACCCCGCCGGAACCTACGGTGAATAATCCGGGTGAATGGCTTCGGCTTGGGCGGTAGTCGAAATGATAGGGCGTTTCT
>REEF01000379.1 GCA_007695205.1 Planctomycetaceae bacterium | reverse complement strand
CTGAAAGCTCTGTGAATCGGACGCACAAAAGCGGACAGTCCAGAAAAGACCCCGGTCCCGGTTCCCCGTCTCTGACTCCATCTGTTGCAACCTGAGCCACACACTTCCGACATTGATGACAACGATGTAGGCAAGTAAGATCCCAAGAAGGACGCCAATAATCAACACTGGTCGAGAAGGGCCGTAGATCAGGCGAAGGATAGCTGTCGAAAACAGCGGATGGAGGAGGAATAATAGTAGCAAACCTTTCGCCTCACCAAAAACTGTTCGCTCGAGAATGATAAGCATGCCTACGACAAGACATACGGCGGTGTAAGCGATTAGCAAATGGGAAGCCTCCTGCTTTGCCTGAAGTGTCCAATCTGCCGCAAAACCATTCGCAGCAACCGCCCTCACATTGTAATTTACCCGCCAATGTCACGAATTCCGACATTTCAACGCAAACGCTGTCCTGCACCCGTCCCTTCAGGGGGAATATGTCGACCTTGCCGAAATCGGTTTTAGTTTCTACCATATAAGGTTAGTGGTCATGGCGCGACTTTGACGCTTGGTAGAGTTGTTTCTCCTATTGTTCGAGAGGTTCTAGATGTCTGTTCGAAATGCCATCTCACGACTGCGACGCCCGAGATTTTTGCTGATTTTGGCTGTCAGTACCTCAATGGTGGCGGGGGTTTGGTCGCTGGTTCCAGCCGACTTGGTGGCTCCGCGGCCAAACGATCGTTTTGTTACCAATGCGGTCATATCGCTGATCCGAGATCGGCACATTTCGAAGCAGTCGTTGGACCAAGCGGTCTCGGAACGTGGTTTGAAATCGTTCCTCAGGTCTTTGGACCCGATGAAGATGTACTTCCTTCAGTCGGACATCGATGAATTCATGGTCCAGAAGGACGAGTTGAGCAAGATGCTGGAGGACAAGGACATCAGCTTTGCGTACACGGTGTTCCGAAGGTTCTTGCAGCGGGTGGACGAACGGGTCAAACAGATCGACGAGTTGATCGAGGAGGATTTCGATTTTACGGTCGACGAGTACATGGTCACCGATACTGACAAGCTGCGGCATCCGGCAGATCTGGCAGAGGCTCGCGAGCGTTGGCGTCTGAGAATCAAGTACGACATGCTGGTGTTGAAGGGTGACGACACGGAAGAGCGCGAGTTGCGAGACCGACTACATCGGCGGTACCAGAGTTTTGCCCGGCGAATGCATCAGACGGATGCGGACGAACTGCTGGAGATGTTCCTGACCGCTGCGATCAGCAGCCTGGATCCGCACACGACCTACATGTCCCCCAGCACGCTTGACAATTTCCGGATTCAAATGCGGCTGAATCTGGAAGGAATCGGTGCGGCGTTACAAATGGAGGACGGCTACACCAAGGTATCGAAGGTCATCCCCGGGGGCGCGGCGGATCGGCACGGAAAGCTGCAGGCGGAAGATCGTATCATCGGCGTCGGCCAGGGCTTAGACGACGAGATCGTCGACATCGTGGACATGAAGCTGAACGATGTGGTGCAAAAGATCCGTGGCCAAGCCGGAACCGAGGTCCGTTTGAAAGTGATCCCTGCGGGTTCGAAGGAACCGCAAACCTACACGATCACGCGAGCGTTGGTCGAGCTGAAGGACAGCGAGGCGCGTAGCAAGGTTTTCGTCGAACCGGCTCCGGGCACCGATGCGGATGCTCCCGGGACAGAGTCGTTCAAGATCGGGGTGATCTCGTTGCCCAGCTTCTACATGGACATGGAAGCAGCTCGACGCGGTGAGCCTTCGTTCAAGAGCACGACGCAGGATGTCCGCAAAATCCTGGAAGACTTTTCGCAGCGGGGCGTCGACGGCGTGGTGTTGGATTTGCGACGCAACGGCGGCGGCAGTTTGACCGAAGCGATCAATCTGACCGGTTTGTTCATCGATCGCGGTCCGGTCGTCCAAGTCAAGAATCCTGCGAGTGAGGTGGAAATCTATCGGGATAACGATCCGGGCATGGCCTGGACCGGGCCCCTGGTGGTCTTGACCAGCAAGTTCAGCGCGAGTGCCAGCGAGATTTTGGCCGGAGCCATTCAGGATTACGGTCGCGGACTGGTCGTCGGTGACTCGTCGACTCATGGCAAAGGCACGGTGCAAAGTCTGTTGGACATCGGTAGCGAACTGTTCAAGATCCCCAATCCGATCAACCTGGGTGCTTTGAAGCTGACTCAGCAACAGTTTTATCGGCCGGGAGGTGCGAGCACTCAGAAGCGTGGTGTCCTGGCGGACATTGTGCTGCCGTCGATCACCGACCACATGGATATCAGTGAAGCCGATCTGGATTACGCGCTGGAATTCGATCGTATCCCTGCGGCAAAGTTTACGCGCATGAATATGGTCCCGCAAGAAGTCGTCCAATCATTAAACACTCGGTCCCAGGCCCGGATCGCCGAATGCGACGAATTCGCACGATTGAACCGCAATATCAAGCGGTATCTGGAGCAAAAGGAAAGAAAACGCGTGCCGTTGAACGAGGAGACGTTCCGTTCCGAGCGGGCTGAGGTGGACGCGGAAAAAGAAGAGCAGAAGCAACTGGAAGACCAGAACGACAACGACGACGAGGTGGTCAAGCGGGACTTTTACTTCAATGAAGTGCTTTCCATCACCCACGACTACGTTCGTTTGCTGCAACAACAGCGACTGGCTCAGGCTCGGTAATCGTTGACGGAAAAATGCTCAGCGGAGCGAAGGCCGCCACGCATCCAACGGTGGGTTGGGTAGCGCCTGCGGAGGAATCGGTTCCAGATGGCGGCTCGATCGCTCCGAGGGCGTTGGCGGTGCAAACAGATCGTCCAATGGATCATCATGCTGCGGGTCGTCGAGTAAGGCATCCGCAGCTTGGTCTTTGGCGACTTCCGTTGTTGCCAGGACAGGGATCTGCAGATCGACACCAATTGGCAGCAAGCGAGGGTCTGGGAGGATTTTCGCGTTGGCCTCGAAAATCGCTTGATATTTCTCACGATCCCCCAAATACCTTTCGGCCAGCTTGCGAAGGGTATCGCCCGCTTCGACATGGTGAATCAGGGTATCCTGTGAAGGTTCGATTGCCGCCGATGCCTCGTCGGCTTGGGTCTTGGTCAGAGGAATCGGCTCAGACGGTGAATCCTCCGAGGCGAACTGATGGAAGGGGTCGAAATCGCCGGGGTCGGGCTCGTCCCACGCCGGATCAAATGGCGCGTCCGCCTTCGGTTCCTTGAATCGATCGTGTTCGACAGGATCCGGCACGGCGAACCGATTTCCGGGACGTACTGCCAGTTTGGGCAAGGGGAATTTGGCAGTCGCGGATGATTGGGACGCTGCTGTCAAATCACGCCTAGGTGGGTCGGAAGGGCGGGGCGGGTCGCTTTCCGAATCGCTTGTGGATTGGACCGGGCTACTCTCTGCGGTCTGCTCGGTATCCGGGGCAGCTTCTTCTGCAACCACGACCTCTTCCGTAGAAGTGCCTTCGATACGTGCTTTTGGCGCTGGAGTCGATTGGCGAGCGATCTGGGGGACACGTTTCAAATTCGCTGGCGACTCTGGTTGAGATTCGTCTGACGAAGACCTATCCGCATCTAGCAACGCCGCGAGGGGAATCACCTCGGCAGGCTGGGAATCCTGCATTGCCCCCCCTTGAGTAGGAGGTTGTGGTAGAGTTTCCAATTCAGCCAGTTCGTCCATCGCACCTGGCGATTCATCCGGCACGCGATGCTGGGATGCCCCGTAAAAACCCAGTCCCACGACCGAGAGGACTAGCAGGTATCGAAAAAAATCACGCATGCCACTACTCCGCTGAATTCCTTCGTGTCATGGATCGTATCGGAAACGATGCAAAGCCCGATCCATTTAGAAGATGGGAGTTCAAGGTAAACTAGCAAAGAACATGGGGAACAAATGAAAGATGCGGATTATTGTTGAATGCATCATTTTGGGCTTTGGATAGACGTTTTCGCTTTTGCAGACAGAAGGGTAAAGCCACTCGACAGGCAAAAAAACCGCCCCGATTTTGGATAAGTTGGCTTGTATCTGATTGGCAACGATAAGACAAAGTGGTAAATTAAGCCTTGACCCGGTTGACAGAGGCTCGGGTTCGCGATATTTTGGATGTTGGTATCCTGATAATGGATTCGAGGTAAAGCCCATGATTTCTCAGACTGCAGAGTACGCTCTTCGCGCGATTGTCTACCTTGCCGACCAGTCCGGCAGTCCCCGGACGACGGCTCAGATCGCTGAAGCCACGCAGGTTCCCGCTGGCTATCTGGCGAAAGTCATGCAGTCGCTCAGCAAGGTGCGTCTGGTACATTCACAGCGAGGCCTGAATGGTGGCTTCACGCTGACACGCGACGCCAACGAGCTATCCATGTACGAGGTGGTCAGTGCTGTCGACCCGATTCGGCGGTTTTCCGAATGTCCGCTGGGTCTTCCCAGTCACGGGGCCGATTTGTGTCCGCTGCATCAGCAACTGGAAGACGCTGCCCGCATGTTGGAAGAGAAGTTCAGCGGAACCAGCGTTGCCCAATTGATCGATGTGCCTGGCCCGAACAAACCGTTGTGCCGTTTCCCTCAATCTCAACCGAAACCGGAGGTCGCCAACGAGATGCAGTCGCCCCCGACCGAGGCGGCTGAGGGTGAATCGGCTGCAGCGTCATCGGCACCGTCAGGGACAGAAACACCACCTGTCTGAGCAAAGCTTGGGAATTTCGCGCATCGCAGGTCAGTTCACGTACATCCACATTTATTTCTGGAGCGCTTGCGTTCATGGTCAACCGCCTACGAAACACGTCGCACTTTGGGTCCAGCGACAAGAATTCCAGCCGACCTTCGGGTGGCGTCGTCAAGGATCTGGCTCAATTGTTCAAGCTTCTGGCGGACGAGACTCGTTTGCGAATTCTCGATATGCTGGGGGCTCGCAAAGAGCTGTGCGTCCGAGATTTGTGGGAGCGATTGGGCCAGAGTCAGCCAGCGGTTAGCCACCATCTGGGCCTGCTTCGTACGGCCGGGTTGGTGGACACTCGCCACGAGGGCAAGCACATCTACTACCGGATCGACCGCGAGCGGTTCGAGCAGTTGATGGCCATGATCCAGCAGACCCGAGTTGGTTCGCAGGTCTTGGCGCCCGGCGAGTCGGAAGAAGTTGAATCGTAAAGCTGCAGAGCCCGTCACCAGACCAGAGCAATCCGCCATCAGGAGATGGTGTCGGTTCGTCGTGTTTGGCGTTCGGCAAGGATCGATAACCAAAGCCAAGCCAGCGATTCTTGATAAGCGCTGACATCGTCCGGTGTCAAGGACGTGGCGTGCCCCGCATTCTTCAGGACGACCACGTTTTTTGGTCCGCGATAGGCTTGGTGGATCAAACGCTGGTGTCTTGGGGGAACGATGGTGTCTCGTTCGGACATCAGGAAAACAGCCGGCGCCATGGCTCGCCGCGCGTTGGCTAGAGAATCCAATTCCTCGGGCACCTGGCGAGCGATCAGCCAGGCACCCAGCAACCCGGTGCGCCAGCCGAATCGCGCCAAAATGATCTGCCGCAGCGGCGGAGGATTGCGAAGAATCAGCCCGTCCACATGGAATCGAGCCGCCAAGTGCAGGGCACATGTACCGCCCAAGCTGTTGGCGAACAGGACCAGCGGTCGCCCAGCGGCCTCTTGCTTTCCATGCTCGTAGACCGCTCGGGCGGTCGGTGCCAGCTTGGCAACACCGGCTCGCCCCGTACTACCCCCGTAGCCCGGCGGATTGACCGTCCACAATCGAACCCGCAACTCGGGCCAGAAGCAAGCGGGCTGGTCCGTCGAATACTCCGCTCGTCCGCCAGTGCCGGCGAACTTCAGCACCAGCACATCCAGTTCCCGGTCGACAGGCCCGACATCATGCTCCCAAACCTCGACGCGATCTTCCCCGACGTTCAGCGGCAGGCATCGCTTGTCGGTTACCTCGATCGGATGTTTCGTCGGATATAGAATCAAGCGATCGGCCAGGCGGCTCAACCATCGCGCCAGCATCAGTGGACTCGCTGGCCCGGTTGGGCGCCTTGGTCCGGCGACAGCAGAAAGACGTCGCTGCCGCCCGGCCCGGCCGCAGTCACCATGCCCTCGCTCAGTCCGAATCGCATTTGGCGGGGAGCCAGGTTGGCCACGGCGACCACCAGTCGTCCGACCAGATCCTCCGGCGAGTAGGCGGCTTTGATGCCAGCGAACACCGTACGACGTTGGTCGCCACCCAAGCTTAACGTCAGCTTCAGCAGTTTCTTCGCCTCGGGGACCTCTTCGGCTGCCACGATCCGAGCGATTCGCAAATCGACCTTTGCGAAATCCTCGATCGTGCACTGCTCGGCCAACGGTTCGTCCACCAGCGGTTGCCCGCTATCGTCCCACGATGGCGTTGCGGACGTTTCCGACGCTTCCACCTCTCGACTCTCCTCGATCATCTTTTCGATATCCTTCCTATCCAAGCGGGTCATCATGTGTTCAAAGCGTGCAACCGGACCTCCCAACAGCGGGGTCTTCGAGTCAGTCCAATGCTGAATCGGGCCGTTCAGCAGTCGCCCGGTTTGTTCGGCCAGTCGCGGCAACACGGGCGCCAGATAAATGGCCAGTTGGCGGAATAGATTCAAGGCCACGGTACAGACATTCTGCAATCTGTCGGCCATGGCGGGGTCTTTCCGAAGATTCCATGGTGCCGCGGATTCCACAAACTGGTTGGCTCGGTCCGCCAACTCCATGATCAGCCGCATGGCGCGACCGAAATCACAACTCTCATACGCTTCGGCGATCTCGTCGCCCACCGTTGCCGCGTGAGCGAACAGCCCGTTGTCGTCGGGATAGGTCGACGCCAGCCCCATGGTCTCGACGAACTTCGCTGAACGACTTGCCAGATTGACAACCTTACCCACGAGATCCGAGTTCACTTTGCTGGCGAATTCCTCCAGATTCAGATCAATGTCGTCCAAGCGTGACCCCATCTTGGACGCGTAGTAGTACCGCAGATAGGCCTGGTCAAGGTGCTTCAGGTACGTGGACGCTTTGACGAACGTGCCTTTGCTCTTGGACATCTTTTCGCCACCCACCGTCAAGAACCCGTGGATGTGGACCTTGGTGGGCAACTGGAACCCGGCGACTTTCAACATGCCCGGCCAAAACAGGGTATGGAAATAGGTGATGTCCTTGCCGATGAAGTGGTGGATTTCTGTCTGTTCGCTGCGCCACCAGTCATCCAGGTTTTCGCCATGAATGTCGCACCATTGCTGGCTGGACGCGATGTATCCGATCGGAGCATCGAACCAAACGTACCAGTAATTCCCCGGGCTGTCGGGGATCTCGAAGCCGAAGTAAGGTGCGGGTCGCGAGATATCCCAGTCCTTCAGCGGTTCGTGCAAGAAGTGTCCTTTCAGATAATTGGCCACCTCGGGCTGTAAATGCCGACCGCTCTGCGTCCACTCGACCAAAAAATCGTGCAGCTTTCCCAGTTGCACGAACAGATGCGTGGCCTTGCGGATCTCGGGCCGTGCGCCTGATAAGACGCTGACCGGGTCGATCAAATCGGCGGGCGTGTACGTTGCGCCGCATTGGCAACTGTCACCCGGTTGATCGGGTCGACTGCATCGCGGACAGGTACCTCGTACAAAGCGGTCCGCCAGGAACGTACCGGCCTGAGGATCGTACAACTGCGAGACCTCGCGTTCCACGATCAAATCCTGGTCCCGCAGGGCCTGCCAAATCTCGTGGCAAAAGCGGCGGTTTTCCTCGCTGTCGGTGCTTCCGTAGTTATCGAACTGGATATCGAAACCAGCAAAATCACGCTCGTGCTGCTGTTGCATTTCGGCGATCAACCTCGCTTCGGTCCGGCCCTCTTGACGAGCCCGGATCATGATCGCCGTACCGTGGGTGTCATCCGCGCACACATAGATGCACCGATGACCGCGCAGACGCTGAAACCGCACCCAGATATCCGTCTGGATGTACTCTACCAAGTGACCAATGTGAATCGGGCCATTGGCATAAGGCAGTGCGGATGTCACCAACAGCCTTCGAGCAGACATGCGAACTCCGTCTAACTTGTCCAAAATCATCTGTTTCGCGGATCACCGAGATAGATCTTAACGCCCAATCCCACCCCGCTCAACTCCCATTACAAGCGACACCGACCAGGCTGGAAACAGCTCGACGAACGCAGCTTTACCACAGAATAGGTACAATCAAGCGCTACGACCTTATCTGCCGTTGCGTCTGGTTGGAATCGCTCAGACCGCATGCTACGATGAAAGCGGTCGTGATCCCACGAAAGCCATGCTTGGAAAGGACATTTAGGTGGCTTCAGCACAGGACGCCTACCATCTGGAAAGCATTGGCACGGAGCATCTCATGGATGCGTCCGTCTTTGTACCTTTTGCAGTCGTTCGTCTGCGGGGCGATGGGGATTCCGCTGAGGCGGCACTGCGAGTGGAGCTCCGTGGCCTGCTCGATTTTGACGACCAAGTCCGCACGATTCGAATTATCTGGTCGGGCAACAGTATTCCAACCACTCGCCCAGCGGTGTCGGATCGCGTGATTACCGAATGGGCAGCATGTGGCATCGCCTGCGTGCTCGTGGTCGCGTATACAAGTCTTCGCTTGCTGAGTGTTGCGGCGTACGGAGACCGGTTCGACTACTGGCTTGGTGACGGCCAGAAGGACTACGGCTTGGAAATCAGCGGAACGGTGGCCGGCGACCTGGAGCTGCGTCATCGAGTGAAAGTCAACCAGCTACTCGCGAATCCCTATGGCATTGACGGATACGTAGCCGTTGTCGCCTTCGGGATGAGAACGGCGATCTTTTCTTTTCATCGATCTCAGGAGCCACCGGAATGAGCCAAGTACCACCACGCGGGATTGTTCGCTCGGGATTGGATGCTGCGTTCGAGGCTGACGAGACGCGAAAGTCGAACTTGATCTTGCGGGCGCGCCTGTTACGCGACCAGCAAGACGATGAACAGGCGTCGCAGCATTTCGCGGAAGCGGCGGAAATCGAGGCCAGCTTGAGTGATCGGTGCGCGGAACTGGGGCTCGTGCAGAAAGCCTTGATTCACCGTTTCAGTGCAGCCAGTTGCTGGGCTCACGCCGGGAACTTCTACCAAGCCATCGCGATCTGCGACGAGCTGCTCACACGCGAGTTGCCGCAACGCCTCCGGCGCGACGTCGAGGATTTCGCGGGTATCCTACGCAGTCGCCGAGCACGGCTTTACGCCCAACTCTCGCTGGTCGGCGCAAGTGAGTAGCAACCGTCAGGACGGTTGTCGCGCGTCGACATGAAATCGAACGGGAATAGCCCCAGGGGTTTATCCAGCACCCAGGTTCTAAGACGGTCAACA
>REEF01001085.1 GCA_007695205.1 Planctomycetaceae bacterium | reverse complement strand
GCACGGTGCGCGCATCTTTGTAGGTTGGGACTCCGTCCCGACCGGGTCGGGTCGGAGACCCAACCTACGTTGGTTGCGGCCGGAGGCCGCGTTAGGATCGACCGGATGTTTTGCGGAAAGGGACGTAGCGATGCAATGCGCGGTTTTCGTTTCGATGTTGTTGGTTTCGGTCGCTGGTGCTGCCGAAGTTCCACAGCCGATCTGGGTCGAGGCGGAGCGTTTCGACTGCGTTGGCGGTTGGCGACGTGATACGCAGCACGTCGATATCATGGGATCGGTCTATCTGCTGGCCACCGGGCTGGGACGACCGGTCGACGATGCCGTCACCCATGTTGAGATTCCGGCAGCGGGCCAGTACCACTTGTGGGTGCGTTGCCGCGATTGGCTGCCCAGCCATAGCCCGGGCCGGTTCCGCGTTCTGATCGACGGTCAATCGTCAAGCGAGTTGGGCCGCGCTTCGGATGACGCTTGGCGCTGGCAACGCTCTGGAACGTTCGATCTGACGCAAGGTCAGGTCGAAATCCGCATCCAGGACTTGACCGGCTGGTGGGGGCGTGTGGATGCCGTGGTGCTGGCAGACGATGGGTTCCAGCCGGCCGAACAGCCTGACGACTTGGCCGCGCAGCGGCTGAAATTCGGCGGCGTATCTCCGCAGGTCCAGGAGCTGGACCCGTTCGATGTGGTCGTCGTGGGCGCTGGGCCCAGCGGGTTGGGCGCCGCAGTGGCCGCCGCGCGATACGGGGTGCGTGTGGCCTTGATTCAAGACCGGCCGGTGGTGGGCGGCAACAGTTCCTCGGAGATCCGTGTTCCACCGATGGGCTATCTGGGCAGTCCACCGGACCGAGTCAACGTGACCGGGCTGAGCGAAGAATTTTTTCCCACGCCGCAAGGCTGGAATCGCTATGCCGACTCGCAATGGATGGAGACGATCGTCCGCGCCGAGCCGAACATCGCGTTGTTTCTGCATACGCGGGCCACCGGCGTTCGCATGAAAGGCGCGGCGGCTGCACCGTTGGAATCCGGCCAGTCGGGCCAGCCGGGCGAGATCGAGGCCGTGCTGGCGATCGACGTGCGGACGGGCCAACGCATGGCGTTCCGGGCACCCGTATTCATCGATACGACGGGGCATGCCTGGATCGGTTACTATGCCGGAGCGGAATATCGCGTCGGCGAGGAGGCTCGCGACGAATTCGGCGAAACTCTTGCCCCTGTGCAGCCCACGCCACGCACTCAAGGCAACTCGCTGTACCAGGCGGAAATCGTCACCCGCGACGATCCCGTTTCCTTCGATTGCCCCGAATGGGCGTACCAGTGGCGTGAAGACTCCGATTTTCAACCGCGCGGCGACCATCGGCGCTTGCCCGACGTCCGCAGGCCCGAAAACTTCGACCGGCCGGCGCGTGGCCGAGGCCGCAACCCCGGTGACGACCCCGACGGCGCGGTCGTCCGCCGCTGGTGGGTCGAATACGGTGGGATGCGGGATACCGTGGCCGATGCCGAACCCATTCGCGACGAACTGCTGAGGATCAACCTGGGACTTTGGAACTATGCCAAGAACCACAACCCGGCTACTCGAGAGAAGAACGCCCACCGGGAACTCGTCTGGCTGAACTTTGTGCCCGGTGTCCGTGAGAGCCGACGATTGATGGGGCCGTATGTGATGAGCCAGCGGGACTACGATCAACGCGTGGTCCACGACGACACGATCGCCTTTACCGACTGGGGACCAGACATCCATCACCCGGAAGGTTTCTGGGTGGCGGGCAACGACTGTATCCACGTCTATGGTGGTCGACGAGTCAGCATTCC
Source organism: Planctomycetaceae bacterium (assembly GCA_007695205.1). Taxonomy (GTDB): domain Bacteria; phylum Planctomycetota; class Planctomycetia; order Pirellulales; family Pirellulaceae; genus SKKK01. The sequence goes on along the minus strand of REEF01001085.1, from coordinate 7,545 downwards.
GTATCGCTCGCTCTATTCGCGAAACATCAGCAACCTGATGATGGCCGGCCGCTGCCACTCGGCCACGCACATCGCCATGGGCGGAACCCGCGTCATGCGGCCCTGCATGGCCATGGGCCAGGCCGCCGGGACAGCCGCTGCGATCGCGGTAACGCACGGGACAACTCCCGCCGGCGTCTACCAACGGCACTTGACCACCCTGCAGCAAAGGTTGTTGAAGGACGGATGCTATCTGCTCGGCGTGCACAATCAGGACCCCACTGATCTCGCCCGATCTGCCGCCGTGTCTGCCTCGTCCGCCGCCGAAGGGATGCCGGCGGAGCAGGTAATCAACGGCCTCAGCCGGGTGCTGGGCGACGATCGAAACGCCTGGCTTGCCGATGGCCAGGCGCCGCACTGGATCGCTCTGGCATTCGAGCAGCCGAGATCGTTCAACGTCGCCCACATCACCTTCGAACAACGGGCGGTGCCGGTGCGGATCGAAACACATCGTCGTAGCGGATGGGAACCGGTTGGCCAGATCACGCGACTGGACCAACGTCGGTATGTGGTACCGCTGGAAACCGTCACCACGGACCGTGTCCGTTTCGTGTTCGCTCGCCCGACGGCCGTTTGCGAGATCCGTTTGTACCAGGAATCGCAGGACGTGCAGCAAGCGATTCAGCGAAGAAGCGAACGGATTGGCCCGCGGCGCGATGACCCGCGTCCGGATCTGCCCGGCATTTTTCTGGACGATCTGGAAGCGGCTGCGAAGGGAGTTTGGGTCGAATCGACGTTCGGGGGCAAGTACCTGGTCTACGGTTACTTGCACGACAACAACCAGGACAAAGGGGATGCCTGGTTGGAGTTCCACCCGGGAGTCACCGGGCGTTTCGAAGTCCGCCTGGCGTACGTGGCGTATGGCAACCGAGCGACCAACGTCCCGGTCACGATCTCGCACGTCGACGGCGAAACCACTGTCCACATCAATCAACGGCTCGCCCCGCCCCTCGACGGCCGATTCATCGGTCTGGGAACGTTCCCACTGGACGAACGATCCACCATCCGTATCGACAACACCGACACCGACGGCTACGTCGTCGTCGATGGCCTGCATCTGCTGCCGTAAAAGGTGCGTCCGTTTTCGGGCAGCGCTTCTCATAGGGTTGATCGTTGGCCGAAAACGACTCCCGACCCCGTTGACCTCCCGAGCGGAATGCATTCCCCCAGGCCGTGGCGTGAGGCGGGGGGAAAAAGAGAAAAAAACCTTCGGTCGATTGCGACGAGTGGAGTCGCTGCGAGAAAGGCGAGGGTCTGGCGTGCTTCTGCACATGCCGTTTGGTGACCCTGGCCAACGCGGTTAATTGGTCCCTCTGCCGGAATGGCGACCGAAGGTTCTTGTTCGTGATCTGTCGGCCGATGACCTGATCGGGCCATGTCGACCGCCTGATGCATTGATATCGGCAGTTCGTGGCAAAACGTTGCGGAGAACTGCTTGGATTGCCCCCCAGATTTTTCAGGACAACCACCTCGGGGTGATAGCATCGACATCATGGGGACGGCAACGGAACGTCCGCCATACGTCGACGCTGTAAATCCCGCAAAATCTGCTGGAACATCTGATCTTCCGGCCGCAGTTTAACAAGTTCTTCGGCCAAGGAAAAGGCTTTTTCGAAATCCTTGACTTCTTGGTAGAACAAGACCACGCCTAGCAAAAACTGAGGATTGTGAGGCTCCAGTTGGTGGGCACGCCACAAAGCCTGTTCGGCTTCCTCCAATCGGCGGTGCAAATACAGCAGCATCCCGTAACGGTACTGGATCGCCGCATTGTCCGGCACCAACCCGGCATCTCGCTCGATCCAGACAAGCTCCTGGGCACGCAATTGTCGAGCCTGCTCGCGGTAGTGCTCGGCAGCTTCGGCAGCCTGCGACTGGCTGGAGGGGCGACGCGCCAGGGCAGCTTGCCGCTGGCGAGCCTCCGCCGCCTCGGCCAGCCGATCATAAACGGCGGCCAGATTGGTACGCGGCCCAGCAAATCCCGGCTCGACTCGCATGGCCGTTTCATACGCTTCGATGGCTTGCTGGTCGTCCCCCAGATTCTCCTGGACGATTCCCCAAGTCATATGAGCAGCCGCTCGGTCGTTGGACATCATCAAGCCTGCATGGAATTCGCTCAACGCCCGTTCGAACGGCTGCTGCGATCGCGGCGGCCGGTCACGTTCGGGGACCGTTGCCAGCACGCGAGCTGCCTCGGCGCGAACCACGCGGACCGGATCGTCCAGCAACGGGACCACAGCGGCGGCCAGTTCCCTGGGGGCCAGCCTTCCCTGTAGGGTAGAGATCGCTGTGGCGCGGACTTGCGGATCGGAATCGCCCAGCCCTCGTCGCGCTGCGTCTACCGGGGCGCGGCCCTCGTGCATGCCCAACTCCAACATGGCGGTCGCTCGGATGATGCCGGGAGCCCGCGCGTCGGTGGCGATGTCGACCAGACCAGGCACGGCCCGCGCGTCGTCCTGCCGCGAAAGGGTCACCGCATGGGAGAAGTGCGGTTTCTCGCGTGGCCCCAGCGTTTTCTCGCCATACCATTGCTGATAGGCCTCGTTCATCTCCGCATCGACCCGCGCCAATTCTTGCTGGACAAGTGGATCGCCATCGCGGGCTGCCAGCATCCAATCCAGGTACTGCCGCAGATCGTCGCGATCGGCCAATCCTTCCGCTTGCGTGTCCAGATGACACTGGGTGCAAGCGTTGGGCACCCCCAACGCCACGCTCAGATCCGGACGCGGATTACGGATACTGTGGTCGCGGCGGGGATCGACCTCCATGTAGGTCGTCTTGGGCATGTGGCATTCGACACACGAAGCACCCAACGTGCCTGGCTCGTGAAAATGGTGAGCCGGCGTGTCGTATTTGCCCGCCGGGTGCTCGTGGCAGGAAGTACAGACCGCATTGCCTTCATGGATCGTGCGGGTCGTGTGCGGGTCGTGGCAATCGGTGCAGCGGATCCCCTTGTGGAACATCTTGCTCTGGATAAACGAGCCGTAAACGTAGTTCTCGTCCAGGACCTGGCCGTCGGCGAAATACGTCGCCCGTTCGATCAGTTCATTGGCAAAGTGGTCGTAGTAGTTGTCGCCCGGAAGAAAACCAGGATGTACGTAACGGCGACGTGAATGGCAGGGAGCACAGGTTTCGATCTCGATCTGTGGATCGGATTTCAAGTCGACCAGCCCGAACCCCCGTTTTCGATCCCAGAACAGCGAATTCTGGTTCGCTAGATCGACATGCACGCTGCCCGGCCCGTGGCATGCCTCGCAGCCAACATTGATCTCGGACCAGGTCGTGCGGTATTGGGCCGTGTCGTGATCGTAGTTCTTCTGCAGATTGGTCGAATGGCAATAGGCGCACATGTTGTTCCAACGCTGGGCCACGCCGGTCCAATGCAGGTCGTCGTCCGGGGCAAGTCGCTCCTTGACGTCCGGCGGCGGCAGATAAAACCACTCACGCCGCTCGGTGTCCCACGTGATTCGCAGTACCTGAACGCGAGCTACTTCGTTTTCCGCATGATCGTCCGTCCGATCGAACTCGACCATGTACTGCTGCAGCGGTGTGACGCCGAACACCCACTGGATCTCGAAATCGTCCATCTGGCCATCGGGGCCTTCGGTGTGGACCATGTACTTCCCGTCACGGCGAAACAACCGCGAGTGGATTCCATGATGCTCGAAATGGACGTCGTCAAAATCACCCAAGACCGTTTCCGGCGTCGCCAGGTTCATCGCCAGATCGTGATGCGACCCTCGCCACAACTCGTAATAGTCCTGGTGGCATTCGATACAGCTATGGCTGCCCACATAAGTGGCGACCACATCGTCCGGCAGGCAACGCCACCAATCGGCAAAGACCAGGCTGCCGCTGATGACGGCCACCGCGACCAAGGTGAAAACGATGCGTGCGGGCCAACGAAAGGGGCGTTTGGGCTGTGGGACCGGCTTGTCCGCCACGGTCTGACTCTGTTTTTTTGTCGCTCTTTTTCTTCTGGCGGTCATGGACTTCTGTAATCCGGGGGGGGAGTCAATCGTGATGGGCGATGACGAGCCAAAGGCGCTGGGTGAATGTATTATGCTCGAACGCCGCCGATGGTTCAACTAGCGAGAAGATCGCTCGCGCTCTATTGTTGTTGAGTTTCCTTATAGAACATCATCGTCGGCGAACCTCCGAAGGCGATGGCCATCCAGGCGGCTTCATCGATCTGGTCTTGAGAGAATCCTTCTTGGCGCGCCTTCTTGACGTGGCTCTTGACGCACGGTTCGCAACGAGCCAGCACGGACAGCGCGATCGCGACGATCCGCTTGGTGCGAGCGTCCAAGGCGCCGGGTGCATTGGCCGACTGGAGGAAATCGAAGAATTTCTGCTGGCTCTCGGCGACCACCGGTTGGTCACCGCTCGCATTGGGTCCACCCAACTCGCTCGGCCCGCCACAACAACTTTCGCTCATTCGTCTTGCCTCGTCAAAAGAAGGTCCTATCTGATTCAAGTCTTTCGCATTTTTTGCAGCGCGGGACGGCCGTTTAATCGGGGTGGCTGCGGGCATCGTACGGCGCCCTTCGCCTCGTACAAAGATCCGGCCGCTCCCCTCGCCGATCACTCGACCGACGATTGCCGCATCCTCGCAACCCTCGGATCGCAATGCATCGATCAACGCATCGGCCGATGACTGGGCGACCGCGATCAGCAGCCCGCCGGACGTCTGGGCATCGAACAGGATGTCCAGCGCGGCCGATTCCAATCCCTGACTGGCAGCCAGTGCTCCAGCGCTGGATTCCTTGTTCCGCTCGATGCCGCCCGGCAGGATGTTGTCCGCCGCACACTGCAATACGCCCGGCAACAACGGCACATCGTCCCAGAGGATCTCGACATCGACGCTGGCCGCCGAGGCCATCGCAGACAAATGGCCCATCAGTCCAAACCCGGTGATGTCGGTACAGGCATGAGCCTGGAACTGGACCATCAACTCGGCAGCCCGCTTGTTCAGGGCGATCATCGACCGGGCTGCGGTCTGAATCCAATCCTCGGACGCTCGGCCGATCTGAGCTGCGAAGCCCAGGATCCCGGTACCGATGGGTTTGGTCAGGATCAGCCGGTCGCCCGGTTGTGCCCCGGCATTCGAAGCGATCCGATGCGGAGCCACGACGCCCGTGACCGCGAAGCCGGCTTTGATCTGCGGATCATTGATGCTGTGGCCACCGATCACCGCCACCCCCGCCTCGGCCATCTTGTCCAGCCCACCGCGGAGGATCTGATGCAGGATCTCGTCCGGCAACACGCGGACGGGGAAACCGACGATCGACAGTGCGGTCAGTGGCCGGCCGCCCATGGCATACACGTCGCTCAAGGAATTGGCCGCCGCAATCTGACCGAAGACATACGGATCGTCGACCGAGGGCGTGAATACATCGACCGTCTGGACCAGTGCGGTGTTTTCGTCCAACTGGTACACGCCCGCATCGTCGCCGGCCGGCATGCCGATCAGCACGCGCGGGTCCTCGGGACTGGGCAGTCCCTGTAGCACGCGGCGCAGCGTTGCCTGGTCGATCTTCGAGGCGCAACCGGGACTGTCGACCAGTTCGGTCAGCCGCATCGGCCCCGACGGTGGCTCGAGCCGCTCGCCAGCGCACGGGCAGAGGTCTTGGTTCAAAAGCAGATCGCAAGGACAAGGCTTTTTAGGGTCGCAGATGCAGTGTCCCAATTGCTTGGACCGCTGCATCACCAACCGGCGTTTTTCGAGGTCTTTCGTAGCCAACGTAGTTCACAGCACCGAATATTTTGAAAAGGATTTGTCAGAAAACATCCGCCGAACGCGGTCGGGTCGGACGACAGGTTCACCAACGCTAGTAGACCCAACATAAGCGGTGCTCGGTGCGTCCGCAACCCAAGCGGAAGGAATCAGAAAAGCTACAATTCAAGACGGACGGCTGACGCAAGACTTCGTGTGCCATCGAATCCTTCTAGTTCGTATCGGCCGACGGACTCAGCCGTTTCGACTAAACGCTCGACTGGTGCGCGCGGCAGGATCGTAACGTCTGCTCCGGTGTCGATCAGCAAAGCTCCAGTTGCTCAGAAAAGCGAACTTGCCCGTTGATAATCATTCCCTCGTAGGTTCTCCCAAACATACTATTGACTCAACTAAAAGACCCAGGACCGTCTTAAATGCAAAGCGGACGTCCTGTCATTTTACCCCACCTGCCAGGCCAGTCCAGCCCCTGCCGTTCATCTACCGCCATTGCAGCGACGGTCGAGGCAACTCAGGCGACGGCCATCGCCATCGAGTCCCCCGCGTGGCTAAACGCGGCGTGCGTGATCGACCTTGGATGTGCACCGACACGGTGCACGGGCTGGGTGGTTCAGCCATGAGGTGGTAGGGGATTGGCAAGGCGTTGCGAGGCCAGGATGGCGGCGCCCAACGCACAGGTGATCTGCGGGTCGGGGGCGACCGTCACGGGTTTGCCCAATGCGACTTGGATCGCAGCGGCCATGCCCGGCACCAGGGCGACGCCGCCCGTCAGCGCGATGGGCTCGGGCAGGTCTCCGCCGGCCATCGCGGCCACGCGCGAAGCGATGGCTGCCTGGACACCAGCGGCGATGTCGGCGGGCGAGACGTCGGACGCCAGCAGGCTGATAATCTCGGTCTCGGCGAAGACAACACACATGCTGCTGATCGTCGCGCCCATCGGGCTGGCCGCTGCCAATTGGCCCAGCGCCGGCAGCTTGACGCCCAGCCGCGTTGCGACGACTTCCAGGAACCGACCCGTTCCGGCGGCGCAGCGGTCGTTCATCATAAAGTCTGCTACCCCGCCATCGGGTCGCAGTTGCAGGACTTTGCTGTCCTGGCCGCCGATATCGATCACCGCTCGAGCTTCGGGTACGCACCGGCGCACTCCCCAAGCCTGGCAGGTGATCTCGGTCACCACCTTATCGGCGATGGGGATCAGCCGCCGCCCGTAGCCGGTCGCGACGATCGCGCCCACCTGCTGCCGGTCCAGACCATGTCGGTCCAGCAGTTCCTGCAACAACTGATGCGCCAACGCGTCCTGGTCGATTCCCTGATCCCGTACACCCGCCGCCACCATGCGATCGGTATCGTGATCGATCAACACGACCTTCAACGTCCTCGATCCCGCATCGATGCCAACGCAGAGCGTCACAGGCGAATTCTCCCGTCTTCCAGAGCGAGGTCTGCCGACATCGCCGCAGAATCGTCGAATGACTTCCAGCGTCCCGGCGCCCCGTGAAACGATCGCAGTGTATCAAAGCTCCCCGCGGAGAAGAAGGTGACCTGCACCAAATTTGACAAATCTGGGGATTCTGGGTAAAGTTGGTGGCCCGAAGGGGACAGCGATCTTTCCGTGTTTCTCCAGCGACGAACCAACACCCACACTCAGCGCTGGCAGCGTGCCAAAGACAAAGTCGGCCACGGGCACTTGTACCAGGGGCGTTTTAAGTCCTTTCCCGTCGAGACGGCAGACGCGTGGCGTTGGGGTAGTCTCTGGCGGCGAGTTCACGGGGTCC
>REEF01000416.1 GCA_007695205.1 Planctomycetaceae bacterium | reverse complement strand
ACCACAGCGCCCGCTGCGACGACACCCAGCAACAGGTACGAAATGACCAGAGCCACCAGAATCGGGAACAACAGCCAGCCGATCAAATTGCTGTCCAGCCGCTCGCGAAAAAACTGGATCTGCGTGCTGTATCCATGACGACGTCCCCATCGCCACAGAGGCACGCCGATCAAGAGAAAACACAGCGAATGCACGATCCCGCTGGCCGAAGCCAACAGCCCGTACACGCCGACTCCTTGGGTGTAAGCGCGACCGGTCGAGCCGACCAAGGCGAAAGCGGTCATGGTCGTTCCAAACAACGACATCAGCAACAACAAGGGGCCGATCGTGTGACTGGCCAACATGTAGTCAGCCGCCGTTCCGCGAAACAGGCGGTTGGAAATGAGCCCCAGGCTCAAGAGCAACGCCAAGTAAAAAACAATGATCACCAATTGGACCATGGGGCGACTCCTATTCGCTCGGATTCTCTGGCCAGCAAAACTGAACCGTCAACCACCAGACCGCAGCCGCGGACAGGGACAAGCCCATGTGATAGACCAACGTCCAGGGCAACAGCCCGAAAACCAGCGTCGAGTCCTCCCATTGCCAGTAGTCCTGGTGCAGAATCACCAGCAAGATCAACAGCACGACCACCAAATATTTCACCACCAAGGCTCCTCATTACTGCTAGCCAGTCGAATCGCCGCTTTGTTATACGTTGGCTCTACTCTAAACCAAGAATGCCCCCGTCCGCAAACACCCCTCCTTTCGTTTTTTCACCATGGAATCACGCATGTGATCCACAACTGGCAAATCCCACAAAAATCTTCCCATCACTCCCAGCCTTCGCAGATGCCGCAAATGTCGCAAAATATATGCTCTTAGGGGGTCGACGAGCAGGAAACTTGACGAGATAATTTTTCTAGTGTGCAAGGCGGCTGAGGCCGACATAACAGATCGGACTCGCGGGAACGAGGTGGTTCTCGGTGGCGACCGATTTGGGTGTGTTCAACAAGTAAGAAAGGTGTTTTTTGATGACGCAGATGTTGTTCTACGACAAGGTGGTTCCGGTCTCTCCGACGCAACACGGCGATTTGTCCATTGAGCGCGTGGATTTCGGATTCGCAGCCAAAGTGAACTCGGTGCCGTTGATGGCGGTCGAGGTCCCGTTGGCGGCGCGCGAGTACACGATTGTTTTCGCAGGGGGCGAACAATCGGTGACGCCGGTGGTCGTGTTGGGTGTCGCCGATGCTCAGAACCTGTATTTGGACGAGAACAAGGCATGGAAGGCGGACTACATCCCGGCCTTTGTGCGACGGTACCCGTTCGTTTTCGCTCAAAACGAAGACGCATCTCAGTTCACGCTGTGTGTCGACGAGACGTGGTCAGGGTGCAATCGCGAAGGGCGTGGTCAGCGTCTGTTCGACGATCAGGGCGGGCAGACCGAGTACCTGAAGAACATGCTGAAGTTTCTGAGCGATTATCAGAATCAGTTCATCCGCACGCAGGCTTTCTGCAAGAAGCTCAAAGAATTGAATCTGCTGGAACCCATGCAGGCGCAGATCTCGCTGCCCGGCGGCGAAAAACGAGCTTTGGGCGGATTCCTGGGCGCCAGTCGAGCGCGCATTAAGACGTTGGGCGAGGACAAGTTGGCCGAACTGGTCAAGTCCGACGAATTGGAACTGGCCTACCTGCAGATCGCTTCGATGAATAACCTGGGTTCGATCGTCAACCGCGCAACGCCCAAGAAGCCCAGCGACGTGCCTCTGTAGGCACGTGTTGATTGTCAAAGCCAGTGTGACGAGTCCTCCATGCACGGATCTTGGTTGCGTGGAGGCGGCAGTTCTGCGCCGTCGCCGATCGCTGAAGCCGGAAGGGACCTGACCATGGAAAAGATGAAGGCCCACTATCAATCGTTGCTGGAAAAACAGCAGGGCGCGCGGCGACTGCACGTGCATTTGACCGAGTTGGACCCCGCCGGTGATGGCTGGGACCACCAGCATTCGCACACGGCAGAGGAAGCGATTTACATTCTGGAGGGCGAAGCCGAATTCGCCTTCGCTGGTAAGACTCACCGCGTGGGCCCCGGCGAATTGGTCTTCTTCCCGTCCAACGTGACTCACGCCGAAACCCGCTTCCTGACACCCAAGATGAAATATCTGGTCATCCGCACCATGGAACCAGGAGATGACCCCTGCTGCTGCGGCGCCGATTTGTCCGCGCAGCGCCCGGCCTGAACATGGTAGACCTTCGCCTCGCATCGGCTCTCGATTCACCGGTGGTCCAGCGAAGCAATATCACCGGACCACGTCTGCTGCCGGAACGATACACGATCGTGGGGACCTTCCTATCGTCGGGATAATTGGGTCTAATGATCCAAGGGAGGGTATCGAGCCATGCAATGTCCGAAATTCCCCAAAGTTTCCGAACTGCTTGATCGCACCAATAGTCCGGAAGAACAGCGGTGGCTGGAATCGCATCTGGCATCCTGTTCCCAATGCCAGCAGCAGTTGGACTCTCTCCTGGAACCGATTCCCACGCCACGTGTCGACAGCACCTACGTGATGGAAGCACCCGCCGAACCGATCGTTCCGGTGGACGATCGATTTGAGGGACCAGGTTCTCCCACGCTGGGCCCATCCGATAAGCCGGGTGTCAAGGGAACACTCGGGCCCTACGAAGTGATCGACGAGCTGGGAGCGGGGGCGTTTGGGATCGTCTATCTAGCTCGCGATCCCCTGATCCATCGGGATTTCGCCATCAAAGTGCTCCGGCTGGATCGGAGTCGGAAACCACGGTACCTGGAACGTTTTGTCTCGGAAGCGCGGCTGGCCAACCAAGTGACCAGCCCTTACGTGGTGCCGGTGCTGCGCGTCGGCCTGCAGCCTGAGTTTCCGTATCCCTGTCTGGTCATGGAACGGGTGGACGGCCAAACGCTACGGGACGCCATCCAGCAACAAACGGATGTCCAACGGCGGACGGGGTATCGGAAAACGGCCTCGATGATCGCCCGAACGGCCGAAGGGCTGCATGCGGTGCACGAGACCGGGCTGGTGCATCGCGATATCAAGCCGGCGAATATCCTGATCGATGCGACGACCGGGGTGCCTCGATTGACCGATTTCGGCTTGGCACGGGACACCACAACCGGGGGGGAGTCAGCCGAACGGGCGGGCACGTTGGCCTATATGGGGCCCGAGGTGATTGGTTCGGGGGCCAGCGATCGACGGAGCGACGTGTACAGTCTGGGGATCGTGCTGTACGAGGCACTGGTCGGGGAACGACCGTTTCGCGCCGACACCCCGACCGCCTTGCGACGCCAGATTATCGAAGATGGCCCCGTGCCGCTACGGTCGTGGAACGAGGCGATTCCGCGAGATCTGGAAACCATCACCCTGAAATGCTTGCACAAGGATCCCGAGCGGCGGTATCAGACAGCTCGGGAATTGGCCGACGACTTGGATCGGTTCCTGGCCGGTCACGCGATTCACGCGCGCCCTGTGTCGCGGGCCGAACGGGCCTGGTTGTGGTGCCGCCGCAACCCCTGGCCGACAGCGGCCGGTATCCTTTTGCTGACGGCCACCCTGATGGTCAGCGGCTTGGCTTTCCGCTTGATGGTGGCGCTGCAGCGCGAGTCTTGGTTGCGACAAGATGCCGAAACGCAGCGTCGTCACGTTGCGGAGTCCTACCAGCGGCAACTCAATTCGATGGAGTTCTTTGCCAATGCGCTGAACGAGCACATGCCTGTAACGCCGACGACCATCGAGGTGCGCAGCCAGTTGGAGGAGGTTTACCTGGAACATTTTCGCGGGCAGTTGGCCGAACAGACGGACCGGTCGACGGTCTACTTCGCCGACGCTTGTGCTGTCTATGCCTACCATGCGGGGGCCTTCGGTCGAATCCAGGAGGCGCGGGAACATTACGAACAGGCGCTGGCGTCGTATGCGGCCGTCGAATCCGACGATTGGCCGGTGCAACGAAGGAAAATCGAATATCAGATCAACTTGGCGAAGATCTACCACGCATTGGGCGAACCTGACTTGGCATATCAGCAACTGGATCACGCGCAGCGCCTGTGTGAAAGATTCGTCCGAGACACCTCCGCTCGGGAACCAATCAAGCTGTTGGCGGGCGTCTTCCGAGAACGGGGAGTGATCCGCCGATTCGATCGAGCCTGGCAGGAATCGCTGGACGATTATGGAGCCGCCGAAGAATACCTAAAGACCCTCCTGCAGACCGAACCGGACGACCCGAAGGTTCTCTCAGATCTGGCCGGGTTGCAACGGAATATCGGCAACCTATGGAGGGATCTTGCGACCGAAGCCCAAAGGCGGGGCGAACAGCAGGACGCGGAAGAACGCTGGCAGCAAGCGGCGACAGCGATGGACCAGGCGGTTCGGATCGGCCGCGAAGCCTACCGAGTTGCCGAAGACGATGGCCGGACGGGGCACGAACTGGCCGATCACTACAACAGCCTGGCAGTGGTCCAAAGGAACTTGGGGCAACACGACGTGGCGTTGCAAGCCTACCAGGAGGCCATCGAATTGGGCCGTGAGCTGGCCGATCGCCATCCCGGCAATGTGGAATACATGTACGGATTGAGCATGAGGCTGAATAATGTGGGCAATCTGTATCTGAAAACCGACCAACTGCTGCCGGCGCGCGAAGCGTTCTTGGAAGCCATCCGGCTCCGCGAAACGGTGGTCCGACTGCGCCCGGCCGATCCGCAGTACTCGCATGGGTTGGCGAACTCGCTGCTGTTGGCTAGCGATGTGGCCCAGGCCCAGGAGGATATCGATCAGGCTCGGCAGTGGACCGACCAGGCGACTCAGGTCATGCGAGACTCCCTGAAAACAGTGGGTGAAGACATCAGGTTGATCAAGATGTTGAACACGGCGCTCCACCAACTGGCGTCGATCGAACTGCTGCGGGACGATGGGTCGGCGGCCTTGGAGGTCTATCGCGAGGCCATCGAATGGCAGCAGAAGATCATCACCATGCCGCAAAACAACGATTTCGATCAGGCGAATTTGGCCACGTTGCACCACGAAAAGGCTAAAGTGCTGGCCGAACTTGGACACACCGAGCAGGCTCTGATGCACTACGCGACAGCCGCCCAGCGGTGGGAACCTTTGCCGATGGCGGCCGCTTCGTTCGGCGCCGCCGATAGCTATTGTCGTAGTGCCAAGCTGGCTGCCGCGGCCGGGCAGCTTGGCGAGAAGCAGCGTTATTTGGACCAGGCCATCGCGGCGTTGCGACAGTTGATCGAGGCCGGTTTTCAGGATGCCGAGGCCCTGGGTGCCGAACCGTTCGATGTGCTGCAGGACCAGGCAGGCTACCACGAACTGCTGGAAGAGTTAGGCGCCGATCAGCCGCCGTAGGTGAAGCAACGGGTTCGGGAGTCGTTTTCGGCCAACAACCAACCCTATGGAGACGAGCTTGCCCGAAAACGACTCCCGACCCCTTCCGCCAATGCCACCAAGAAATACCTGATCGGCTGCTTACGCGGATTCCGCGCTGGCTTCGTCCAGCACCTCCTCGACCACGAAGATCGGCAGGGGGGGATCGCAGGTCACGGCGACTGCGATGGCATCCGACGGCCGAGCATCGATCGCGACCAGCTCGCCGCCACGCCGGATCCGCAGCTCAGCAAAATACGTCCCGTCCCGCAGATCGTTGATCACCACACTGTCCAGTTCCCCTTCCATCTGCTCGATCACCTGGACCACCAGATCGTGCGTCAACGGTCGAGGCGTCTGGATGCCTTTGATCCTTCGCTCGATGCTGGTCGCTTCGAAGATGCCGATGACGATCGGGAACTGCCGGTCGCCATCCACCTCGCTCAAATAAATAATCTGTTGGTCGTGGATTTCGCTGATAATGATTCGCGACAACTGCATTTCGACAGGCATCCGCTAACCTCCTCTTTCAGGCACAGAACTTGCCGCCTGGTCCCTCGATAACAGCCTTGATTATAGGGTGCGATCCTGATTTGTTCAGTGGACGCCCTCGCGAGTGCTGTTTGCTTCGATCAGATCGAGCACCGAACATTCACAGTATAACGGTCCTGGCTTCCCGAACGAAGTCCCCGCCCTCATCGACCGCACCACTTGGTTGACTTGCCAGTCCGGTGCGGCTGGGTTATGGTGGAAGGCAATGGAGTTTGCAGTCCGGGCACTTTGCCAGGACGCACCGGTTATCCGACCCCCTTTCCCCACGGATCAAGCCATGAAGACCTGTCTGTTGATCGCGACCGTGGCAGCCGCGTTGCTGCTGCCCGCATCGGCGAAATCGCTGGACGAGCAATCGCCGGCCGAACGTCCCAACGTCCTGTTCATCGCCATCGACGATTTGAACGATTGGGTCGGATGCCTGGGCGGCCACCCGATGGTAAAGACCCCACACATCGACCGATTGGCCGAACGGGGCACGCTGTTCCAGAACGCGCACATCCAGTCGCCATTGTGCAATCCGTCGCGGACCAGTCTGATGCTGGGCTTGCGACCCACGACAACCGGTATCTACGGGCTGGCGCCCTGGTTCCGGAATGTAGAACAATGGGCGGATCGAGTCACTTTGCCGCAGCACTTCAAGAACCATGGATACAAGACGTTCACGGCGGGAAAGGTCTACCACGGGGGCGTCGGCGGCCCGAAGCTGCGGGCGATCGAATTCGATGTCTGGGGTCCGCCCGGCGGGATCGGTGTCCGACCGCCAGAAAAGCTGATCCCTCCAACGCCGATGGGAAACCACCCCTTGATGGACTGGGGCGTTTTTCCGCACGAGGACGAGGAAAAGCAGGATTATATCGTTGCCAGTTGGGCGATCGAGCAACTGGAGAACATGCCCGAGGACCAGCCTTTCTTTCTGGCTGCCGGCTTCTTCTTGCCGCACGTCCCGTGCTATGCCACCCAGCAATGGTTTGACTTGTACCCCGACGATGATAGCGTGCTGCCGCCGATCCGCGAGGATGATCGGGAAAACACGCCCGATTTCTCGTGGTACATCCACTGGGAACTGCCGGAACCGAGGCTGCGCTGGGTGCGCGAGAACGATCAGTGGCGGAACCTGGTCCGCTCGTACCTGGCTTGTACCAGCTTTATCGACGCCCAGGTCGGTCGAATTATCGACGCTCTGGAGGCCACGGGCCTGGCGGAAAACACCGTCATCGTGCTCTGGTCGGATCACGGCTATCACCTGGGCGAAAAGGGGATCACAGGGAAGAACACGTTGTGGGAACGCAGCACACGTGTGCCCTTGATCTTCGCCGGGCCAGGCGTACCGGCTGGCCAGCAGACCATGCAACCGGCCGAACTGCTGGACATCTACCCGACGTTGATCGAATTGTGCCGCCTGGACCCCCGTGACGATCTGGAGGGGCTAAGCCTGATGCCGCAGATCCAGGATCCTACAGCTCACCGCGCTCGACCCGCGATCACCAGCCACAACCAAGGCAATCACGGGATTCGCAGCGTGCGTTGGCGTTTTATTCAATACGCGGACGGCACGGAGGAACTGTACGACATCCAGCAGGATCCTAACGAGTGGACGAATCTGGCCGACGATCCTCAGTACGCAGCCGTGCTGGCCGAACATCGCCGCTGGCTGCCTCGAATCGATCAGCCGCCGGCGCCCGGCAGCGCGCACCGGGTGCTGACTTACGACCCGGCGACCGACGAAGCCGTGTGGGAAGGTACCACCGTCCGTCGCGGTGATCCGATCCCCGAATGACCGGCAACCGATCGTTTCCCAACCGGGGCTCCCGGGCTCAAACCCACGGGAGTTCCTGGAAGCGGAAGTCGAACTGTCCGTCCGGATGCAGATCGATGATGCTGAATCCCGCCGGGAAGCCGCGATAGGCCTGTTCACGCCACCAGTTGCCGGAGACAGCGCCCGCACAAATGAACGTCACGCCCCGGTACTCGACGCGATCCCTGCGATGCGTGTGCCCGGATAACGCCAGACGCACGTTGTGTCGAGCGAACAATTGAGCCAGGTCCAGTGCGTCGCGGCTCATCTGCCGCAGTGGGATCTGGTACATCTGTTGCGCTTCGTTCCACATCCCGCCCGTATCCAACACCGTGACGCTCAGGATCGGGATGTGGCAGACCACCACCGCAGGCATCTCGGCTGGTTTTTCCGCCAGATCCTGCTCCAACCAGTCGCGTTGCGCCTCGTCCAGATACGCCTGGTACCGGTTATCGTCCGTCGGCTGAATATCGTCCAGGACATAGAACCGCCAACCGCCCTGATCGAACCGGTAATAGGTCCGCTCCAGGTCGAACCGTTCGCAGAACATCCGCTTGCCGTACTTCGGATGGTCGGGGCTGACGCCGCGCCGGTTCGACCACGCGAACACATCGTGGTTGCCCAAGCAGGGGTACATGGTCAAATCCGTATGGTCGCGGACAATCTGCTGGTACAGATCGAACAGCAGCCGAGCCCGCTCGTAATCCTGGTCGAAGACATCCATCACCAGATCGCCGCCCGTCAGCACGAATTCGGCTTCGGCTTCATTGGCCGCCTGCAGACAGCGGATGAACCCGGCATCCGCATCGCGCTCCGGCTGGACATGCATGTCGGTCAAGTGCAGAAACCGTAGCGGCTTCGACGTCGATGCAGCGGCTGCGGACCGCCCCGCCATGGCCGCCCAAGGTCCGGCAGCCATCGCGGCAGTCGCCGCACCCAAAAAGCGACGGCGGGAGAGAAAATCGAACATGCGTTTGGTGCTCCTGTGGATGGACCCGGTAGGTGGACGTCGTGAAGCAGCGGGAAATCCTCGCGATCCAACCGCATCCCGGGCAAAACGAGCTCGGACCAAAGGGCGCCCCCCCCGCTCCATGTTGTCTATTCTAAACTCCTGGTTCCCAGCCTGGAACAGGATGGAGGTGGCCAGACGTGCTAAGCATCCGGCCAGAGTCTTCCTTCAATCAAGGTGGCGTCTGTCGTTGTCCTGGTCTCGGCCCCCGAGGCACACCGGGAAAATGCGATTTTCTCCAGAGGGAACTTCAGCCTGGCTGCTCGACCAGTGCCTCTGCACGATCGACATCTCGTGCCGGATCAGTCGATTGTGGCCAACTGGACTCGCGCGCCCTCCAAGCGGGTCGCCAACAGCTTGGTCACGCTCAACAGCAGACGGTAGCCCAAGTCGTGGTTCGTTTCCATCAACTCGCGTAATTTTGGCGCGTTGATAGCGATCAACTTGGTGTCCTTCCGCAAGGTCCCCGAGGCCGTACATCTGTACGGTTCGACCACCGACGACCAGACCGCCAGATCGCCCGCCACCACGGTATCGACGGTGCGCAGTTCGCCATTGCCCAGTTCGTACTGCAAATCCATCTCGCCTTCCGTGATGATGAACAGCGAATCGGCCGGGTCGCCTTGCTTGTACAACGTGCTACCCGCAGCCGCGCTGATCTCCTCGGAAATCATGGCGACTTCCTTCAGAGACTCC
>REEF01000565.1 GCA_007695205.1 Planctomycetaceae bacterium | reverse complement strand
TCGGGTCGGGTCGGAGACCCAACCTACGTTGGTTGCGGCCGGAGGCCGCGTTAGGGGAATGCTTGGCACGGGAGTCGTTTTCATTGGGACGGTTCAGGTTGAACTCCATGCTGAGGGCAGGTTCCGCTTTGCCGGCTCAGCGCGTTCTGCCGGGGCTGGTGACCGCAGTGTAGGAACCGTCGGCCGCGGGTTTGACCGGTGCTGGTGGCGCCGTGGTCGGCGTCACGTGGTTGTGGGAGTTTGTCGATGAATCGCGTTGGGCGAATCGCCACGGCCTTGGCCCACGCGGCGGTCGATGGCGGCGATCCGCATGCCCAGACACGTGTGGCAGGCGTCGCTGGTCTCTCGCACGCACGCTTTGTCCGGATAGATTTCGTACAGGGCTCGGTATGCGGGCGGCGTCAGGTTGGGCATGACCACGTTCGCGCCGCGGGCCAGTCCGAGTTCGCGACCGCGGGCACGGTTCAGCGTGGCCAGGGCTGTCGTGCTGGGTATGTTGGCTCGCGGGCACGCCAGCCGCGCAAGGGCGATCACCTTGTAGGTCATCGCTTCGCTGCTGGGAACCTGATCCTCGGCGGTGTCGCTCCAACCCGGGTCACCCAGCGGAGTTGCCGGGTGCGGCAGGAAGGGCCCCACGCCGATCATGTCCAAATCCAACTCGCCGAACCATTGGATGTCGCGGGCAAGATCTTCGAAGGACTGGCCGGGGATGCCGATCATCACGCCGCTGCCGATCTCGTAGCCCATTTCCCGTAGACGCGGCAGCAGGCCCAAACGGTTCGAAACGCGGCTCGGCGGCGAAGGATGAATGCGGTCGTACAACGAGCGGTTGGAGGTCTCGAACCGCAACAGGTACCGGTCCGCGCCCGCAGCTCGCCAGGCGAGCAGTTCCTGTTCCGGCCGTTCGCCCAAGCTGAGCGTCACGGCCAAAGGCGTTTCGGTCTTGATCCGGCGAACCAGCCCAGCGACCCCTTCCCGCGTCAGCCCCGGGTCTTCGCCGGCTTGCAGGACCACCGTGCCGTAGCCGAAATCCACCGCTTGGCGCACGCCATCCATGATCTCGTCTTCGCTCAGCCGATAACGTGTCAGCGCGGTGTTCGAAACACGCAGCCCGCAATACGCACAGCGGGAAGTACAGAAATTCGAGATCTCGATCAGCCCCCGCAGATGGACTTCGTCGCCGGCGTATCGCTTTCGCAGCCCGTCGGCCGCTTGCCAGAGCTGGTCAAGGCGCTGGGGGTCTTGCTCGCGGAGCCAAGTCAGGATTTCGAGGAAGCTCAGGGGCATGTCTTACGCCGTCGTTGGTATCTGCGAGCTGGAAGTCAGCGAGTTTTCGCTGGTCAAAGGGGGACTCGGTATCGCCGAATGGTCGGACGGCTGGTCACACAGGACGACGGTAAACGTGCTGCCCACACCGCTCTGGCTGCTCACCGTCGCGTCGCCGCCGTACAACCAAGCCAGCTTCTTGACGATGGAAAGCCCCAGGCCGCTGCCCAGGATGCTCTGCGTCTTCTCGTTGCGGATCCGTACGAACTCGCCAAACAGCCGTTCGGCCTCTTCCGGTGTCAGGCCGATCCCTGTGTCGCCGACGGCGATCGTGACCCGATCGGCCTCGCGCGTCAAACGCACGTCCACTCGCCCCCCTTCGCGGTTGTACTTGACCGCGTTGGAGATCAGGTTGTTCAGCATCATCTCGATTTCGCCACGATCGGCGACCAACTGCACCGGCTCCGGCGCGTGGCAGACGATTTCGATTCGCTTCGCAGCCGCCTCGGATGCAAACGTCTCCAAAACACCGCGTGCCATCTGGACCAGATCGACCATCGCCAGGTGCCGTTGACGCTGCCCGGATTCGATGTGCGTCACGTCCAGCAAGTCCGTCACGAGCTTGCGCATTGCTTCGATGCGTGTCAGGCTGCGTTTGACCGCCTCGTCATAGGCGGGCAATCGGTCACCCAACCGGCCTTCCTCCAGCATCCGCAGATAACCTTCGACCGCGTTCAGCGGAGCTTTTAATTCGTGCCCCAGAACACGAATGAACTGAAATCGTACCTGGCGTTTTTCTTCGGCCAGTTTTCGCGCTTGCTTGGCCAATGCCAGCCGCGCGGCCGCTTTGCGGGTTGTGTTCCTCAATTCTTCGGGCGTGAACGGTTTGGCCAGGAAATCATAGGCGCCCCGTTTGGTGGCCTGGACCGCCGTCTCGATCGAGGCATACGCCGTGATCATGATGGTCAGCATCTCGGATTGCAGGTCCCGTGTCGCATCCAAAACCTCCAAACCGCTCATGCCCGGCATCTTATGATCGAGGAACAGGATGTCGGGCCGCGAAGCACGGATCTTCTCCAAAGCGACTTCGCCGCGGTCGGCTTCCTCGACGGCAAATCCGATCGTCTCTTCGACATCCGGCACTTGTACGGTGAAATCACGCAGTGTCCGAGCTACGCCCAGCCGCATGCCCAATTCGTCGTCCGTCACCAGTACTCGCAGGATATCCATAGCGATTTGTCTCTCGTTCAAAGAACCGCAACTTCCGCTGCGGTCGGCTCTGCCTTGCCAGGCAGCAGCCGGTCGATTTCACCTCGGAGTTGTTCGAACCGAATCGGCTTGGCCAACAGCGCGTCCGCCGGAATCCAGGCGCGGTCGTTGTCGCTGGCCAGTGAAAAATCCAATCCGGTCTCGCTGACGATCGATGTGACCAAAATCAGCGGAATGTTCGGCGCAATTTTACGCACGTAATAGCATAACGTGAACCCTGTATCCGGGTTGTCCATCATCACGTCGATCACCGCTAAATCGGGAAGCCGTTCGGCCAACTTCCGTTTGGCTTCCGACTCGCCGACGGCCGTCACGACCTCGAATCCAGCGGCTTCGAGCTGCACCTTCTGCTGCCAGAGGAAGTCGCTGTCGTCGTCGACCAGCAGCACTAGCGGCTTCGGAACAGTTGTGGTCATCGATTTCTCCTTGAATTTGGGCGGTAGTTTAAGGCTCTGCATCGTTTGACCGCGATCCAACGGGCATTGCGATCCAAACTTGTTGCAGGCGCTCGCGCTCCCCGTTGGGTCGCGGTTAAACGAACTTGGTAGGCAGATTCACTCCCGGCGCGGCAGGACCACGCTAAAGGTTGTGCCGGTCGGACCGGCTGAGGGGTCGGATTGGGACTGGACGCGAATGTCACCGGAGTGCATCTTCACAATCCCATAGATCACAGCCAGCCCCAGTCCCGTGCCTTTGCCCATCGGCTTGGTGGTAAAAAACGGATCGAAGATCTTCTTCATGTTCTCTTCCGGGATGCCCACGCCCGTATCGCTGACGCGCAGCACGACCTGATCGGCGGCGTCGCTGGTCTGAACCGTCAACGTACCGCCCGTTTCCATCGCAGCCACGGCGTTGGTCACCAGGTTGGTCAACACCTGCACGATCTGGTCGCGATCGACTTCGGCGATCGGATCGACCAACTGGTGCTCTACGCAGACCTTGATATGGTCGGGCACACGGATCGCCCGCAAGGCACGATCGACCAGATCGCGTACATCGGCCGGATAGCGGACGACCTTGTTCTGCCGGGCAAAGTGCAACAGACCCGCAACGATCTTCTTGCAGCGGTCCGCCTGTTCGGTGATCATCGTCAGGTCGCTTTGCAGTGGGCTGTCGTCAGGGCAGCCGTCCAGCAGCAGGTGCGAATACATCAGGACCACGCCCAACGGGTTGTTCACTTCATGGGCGATCCCTGCGGCCAACTGTCCCATGCTGGCCAGTTTCTCGGACTGAATCAGGGCATCCTGTGCCTCGGCCAACTGCCGGTTCGACGCTTCCACTTCCCGCACGGCCTGGCAGAGTTGGTCGATCGTATATGGCAAGCACATGGTGTTCTCGGCCAGCCCCTTACAGATCGCCACGGCATGCTCCCGGCAGGTGTCGTAACCACAGGCGCCGCAGTTCAGTTGATCCTTCGGCGAATCCTTGCCGATGCGAGCCATGACTTCCTGCAGTTGGTCTGCTTCGGGCAAGGGGGTGCGTTGGTCGTCGGCTTCGAACGAACGGGCAAGGTCCAGGCTTCCGGTGCGCCGCAGGTTCTCCTGCCAATGCCATTGGTCGAGCGATTCCATGCGTTTGCAGACGTAGAGCTGCACCAACCGGCGGCGGCTGAATAGAGGCAGCGAGTTGCGAATGCCGGGGCCCATGATGCAGCCTTCGCAGCAAAGGGCTTCGAGCAATTTGGCGCCCAGATCACCGGAGGCGAACTCCTGAATGGCGTCCAGGACGTGGCTGCGGCCCTGGGTTGCCACGACCTCGCCGTTCATCAAGTCCTCCTCGATATTCGACGCTTGCAACAGACCTCGGCCGATCGGGAACACGCCGCCGGGGCCGCCGTACGGCGGGTCGAAAGCGCACGGCTCGACCTGGTCCGGTCTCAGGCCCCGGGCATCGAAGATCTGCTGCAATTCCTCGAACGTCAGGACCTCGTCGACGTCCCCGGCCACCGCTGGACTCGCGGCCTCGGCCTTCTTGGCGATGCAGGGCCCGATGAAGACGACGGCCAGATCGTCTCCGTACATCTGCCGCGCCACGCGGGCCGTCGCCACCATCGGCGACACGATCGGAGCCAGCGAGTCAACGAATTCGGGATAGTATTTTTCCACATAGCTGATCACGGCGGGGCAAGTCGTGGCGATGAAGCCGCGGCCGTTCGTCGCACCCAGCAGGCGCCGGTACTCGCGAGCCACCAGGTCCGCCCCGAAACTCACCTCCAGCACCAACGCGAACCCCATCGTTCGCAGCATTCCCGCGAGCTGTTCGTCGTTGATGTCGGGAAAGGCGGCGGGGAAACTCGGCGCCAGACACACCGCCACGCGCCGGCCGGACCGCAGCAGACTCTCCAGTTCGTCCGTCGAGCTGCGAACCTGCTTGGCGTCCTGCGAACACACGAGCACGCAGTTGCCGCACGCAATGCAGCGTTCGTCCACCACCTCGGCCTGCCCCGTGACGACCCGGATCGCCTTGGCCGGGCATTCGCGGACGCACGTGTAGCACATGCGGCAGCGTTCTTTCACGGTGGTGACGTAATTCGCAGTCATGAGCAACTCCAGATCAACGGACGGCCCCCCTACGCCAGCATCTCTCGCGGGGCGTAGTGGGTATGCAGCAATTCGTGACTTAAGTGACCTAGCGGCTGGCCGAGAAACTCGTCATACAGTCGTTGCACGGACGCATTGCTGTGCGAGGTACGGACCGTTCCCTGCCGATCCAGCTCGTACAGCCCTTGCATCCGCTTGCGGACCGCATCCAGGTCGGCGCCATGGGGCTGACCGCCACCCCCGATGCATCCGCCCGAGCAGGTCATGACTTCGATGAAGTGCAGATCGTTTCGGCCGCCGCGGATCTCGTCCAGCACCCGGCAGGCGCTGCCCAGGCCGCTGACGACAGCGACATTCAATGTTAGCCCGTCGACGTTGACGCTGGCCTGCTTGACACCGTCCAGTCCGCGCACCGCGTCGACGGTGAAGGCTTCCAGTTCGCGGCCTGTGACCATCCAGTGCGCCGTGCGGATCGCGGCCTCCATCACGCCGCCACTGGCCCCGAACAACTTGCCAGCCGTGGTCCGCTCGCCAAACGGCGTGTCGGCATCCTCCGACGGGACTTCCGCCAGATCCAGACCGTGCATGTGCAGCAGTTGGACCAGTTCCCGCGTCGTCAGCACGGCATCGATGTCCGCCACGCCATCGCGAGCCATTTCTGGCCGGGCGGCCTCGAACTTCTTGGCCGTACAGGGCATGATGCTGACGCTGTAGATGTTCTGCGGATCGACCTGCTGGCGCTGGGCGAAATAGCTCTTGATCACCGCGCCCATCATCTGTTGAGGACTCTTGCAGGTGGACAGGTTGCCGATATAGTCCGGGTAGTACGTCTCGACGAACTTGATCCAGCCCGGTGAGCAACTGGTCAGCATGGGCAAGCGCCCGCCGTGCTGCAACCGGTGGACCAGCTCCGAGGCTTCTTCCATGATCGTCAGATCGGCGGTGAAGCTTGTGTCGAAGACGTGGTCGAAGCCAAGCCGGCGCAGCGCTCCCGTCATGGCTCCGGCGACGTCCGCGCCTGCGGGCAGACCAAACGCCTCGCCCACGGTCACCGAAACGGCCGGAGCGTGCTGGACCACCACCCGTTTTCTGGGGTCGCGGAGCGCCGCGAGCACCTCGGGAATATGGCTCCGTTCGGCCAGCGCGCCCGTCGGGCAGACCACCACGCACTGGCCGCAATTGATACAGCCTGATACGTTCAGTCCGTCGTCAAAGGCCGTGCCGATCTTGGCCCGCGAACCGCGACCGATAAAGTCGATGCAGCCGACGCCTTGGAGTTCTTCGCAGACCCGCACGCACTTGCCGCACAGCACGCACTTGGACGGCTCGCGCACGATCGACGGGCTGGACATGTCCAGGAAATGACGGCTCTTTTCCCCCGCATAACGACGCTGACGCACGCCCAGTTGTTGGACCAGTTCCTGCAACTGGCACTCTTGGTTGCGGACGCAGTACAGGCAATCGTCCGGATGGTTGGCCAGCAGCAGTTCGACAATCGTCCGCCGTGCGAGCACGGCGCGAGCCGAATGCGTGTGGACTTTGGCCGGCTGGGTGACGGGATAAGCACAACTGGGGATCAGACCCCTTTGGCCTTCGATCTCCACCACGCACATCCGGCAGGCGCCGCTGGGCAGCAAGCCTTCCAGGTGGCACAGCGTGGGGACCTGGACACCGGCGCGCCGCAATGTCTGCAGCAGCATCTCTCCCGACTGTGCCTCGAACGGCCGACCGTTGATTTCAATCGTGACCATGCGTGTTCCTCTCTCGTTAACGGTTGTCCTCAATGCTTCAGCACGGCACCCGGCTTGCAGACGTCCAAGCAAGTTCCGCAGCCGATGCACTTGTCGGCGATGATGTAATGCAGTTGTTTCCGCGTGCCGACGATCGCGTCCGTCGGGCATTTTTTAGCGCACAACGTACAGCCCTTGCACTTGTCGGGGTCGATCGTAAAGGTCAGCAGTTCGGGACAAACGCCGGCCGGACAACGGCGTTCGTAGATATGCGCTTCGTATTCGTCCCGGAAGAACCGCAACGTGCTGAGCACCGGGTTGGGAGCGGTCATGCCCAGCCCGCACAGGCTGGCGTCGCGGATCGTTTCGGCCAGATCCTGCAAGTGCAGCACGCTGTGGAACCGCTCCAGGGCATCGATGCCCTTTTCGCGCTGCCGGCCGCGCATGATCCGCTGCAGGATCTCCAGCATCCGCCGCGTGCCCTCGCGACAGGGGATGCACTTGCCGCAACTCTCGCGCTGGATAAAGTCCATGAAGAACATGGCGACATCGACCATGCAGTTGTCTTCGTCCATCACCACCAAACCGCCGGATCCCATCATGGCGCCAACCGTCTTGAGCGACTCGTAGTCGATGTCGATGTCCAGGTGCTGGTCGGGGATGCAACCGCCGGAGGGACCGCCGATCTGCACGGCTTTGTAACGCCGCCCGTCGGGGATGCCACCGCCCACGTCGAACACGATCTGCCGGACGGTCGTGCCCATCGCGACTTCGACCAGGCCCGTGCGAGCGACTTTCCCGGACAGGGCGAACACCTTGGTGCCTTTGCTGGAAGGCGTGCCCAGGGCGCCGAACCATGAGGCGCCGCGATCGACCAGCATCGGCACGTTGGCCAGCGTCTCGACGTTGTTGATGATCGTCGGCTTGCCGAACAACCCTTTCACCGCCGGGAATGGCGGGCGGGGGCGAGGCATGCCGCGACGGCCCTCGATGCTGTGGATCAGCGCCGTCTCTTCACCGCAGACGAACGCCCCGGCCCCCATCTTGATCGCGATCTGCAGGCTGAAATCGGTACCCAAAATGTTCTCGCCCAGCAGACGATTCGCCTCGGCCTGAGCCAGGGCCGCCTGCAACCGCTTGATCGCCAGCGGGTATTCGGCTCGCAGGTACACGTAGGCCTTCGTCGCTCCGATCGCATAGGCGGCGATCACCATGCCTTCGACCAATCGGTGCGGGTCGCTTTCGATCACGGCCCGATCCATGAAGGCGCCCGGATCTCCTTCGTCGGCGTTACAGATCAGGTACTTGCCATCGCTTTGGGCCTGACGAGCGAACTGCCACTTCTTGCCCGTCGGGAATCCGCCGCCGCCTCGGCCTCGCAAACCGCTGGCCTCCACCAGGTCGCAGACCTGCTCCGGCGTATACTGCCGCACCATCTTGGCCAGCGCCTGGTAACCGCCGTGGGCGATGTACTCGTCGATCTGAGCGGGATCGATCAAGCCGCAGTTGGCCAGTACCCAACGCGTTTGCGGCGCGAAGAACGGGTGCTCGTCCAGAAACGGCACATCCTCCCACGGCTGCAGCGTGGCATGGCGGTGCTGGGCCAGCGCCAGCTTGTCCGGGATCTGGCCGCTCAGCACGGCGTCCAGCAAACCGTCGACTTTGTCCTTAGTCACCTGCTGGAACATGACACGCGTGCGGCCCGGTATCTGGAGATCGACCAGCGGTTCGGCCGAACACAGGCCGATGCAGCCGACTTTGATCACGTCGGCCTTGACCTCGTGCAGATCCAAATAGGCACGGATGGCATTCAGCGTTTCCTGCGCGCCTGCACCCAAGCCGCACGTGCCCGCGCCCACAAAGATGGCCGGCCGCACCAGACGATCGCGCCGCAGCTCGGCTACGCGGTTCTGCCACTGCTGATGTACCGCGTCGTCCTGCAAGCTGTCGGCGTCCAGCAGCCAAGCGAGAAGTTCCGGGTAGGTGGCAAACGCCGATGCAGTTCCGGGCGCGGCGGGCCTGTCAAGCAGCTTGGTCGTCATGGTTCGCGGCCTTTTTGCGATAGGAATCCAAAATCTTGATCACCGACTGGGGCGTCACGCTGGCATGGAACACGTCGTTGATACAAATCACCGGAGCCAATCCGCAAGCGCCGATGCAGGCGACCACCTCCAGGCTGAACAACTGGTCGCGGCTGGTCTGGCCCGCGTCGATCTTCAGCTCGCGCTTCAACGCTTCGAGCACGGCGGCCGAGCCTTTGACATGACAAGCCGTGCCGCGGCAGACCTGTACGTGAAAGCGGCCCTGCGGCTGAAAACGGAACTGGTTAAAAAAAGTTGCCACGCCGTAGATTTTGCTGGTCGGCAACTCCAGATGCTGACCGATCCGCACGATCGCAGGCCGCGACAAATAGCCGAGCTGCTCCTGGACTTCCTGGAGCAAAGGAATCAGCGATTCGCGCTGTGCCAGCGGATACTGGGCCAGGATCGAGTCGATATCCGGTTCGGGCGTGGTTTGCGGTAGGACGACAATCACCAAAAGCCTCCACACACAGGGGGTTGGAAGGGCGAGTCGGAAAACATGCCTTCTTTCTAACGCGGCCTCCGGCCGCAACCAACGTAGGTTGGGTCTCCGACCCGACTCGAC
>REEF01000223.1 GCA_007695205.1 Planctomycetaceae bacterium | reverse complement strand
GTCCCAACCGCGCAACGGGCGGACTCCTTCGGGCTGAGGCTGACCGAAAGCGTCGCGGAAGGTGTACAGAAAACTGTCCGGGTCGGTTTCGGCGAGCGTCAGGATGAACTTGTCACGGTTCTTGATGAATGGTGTATCCCGACCTGCCTCATCCTGGTTGAACACGACTTGGCCCAGACCGAACGGCTTCAGGTTGTTTTGCGGATGATCTCCCGTGACGGCGGGCGCCGCTTTGACGGTCACGGCAGCCTTGACCTCGAACGACGTGCCGGGCACCGTACCGGTCACAGTGTAGGTGCCGGCCTGGCGAACCTGGCTGTTATCGGGGGGCGCCGGCCAGATCACACGGACCCTGGGACCTTCAGCATCGTCGCGGAACGTGGCCGCAACGGTGTAGGGCAAACGCGGCAAACGGCCTACCGTCGTCTGGACCTCGATATCGGGTACACCGATCAAGTGTGCTGCGAGGGGGAACATAACAGCCTCCGTCGGCCTGACCGGCTCGTCCGAGTCGGACGCCATGGCATCCGAAATCGGCGTCTCAACCTCCGACAGGGCGTTATTGCGGATGGTGGCCACCTGTCTGGCGGTCAAGGCGACGCGGTAGAGACGGACGTCGTGGACCTTGGCGTTGAGGTCCGAGTCGTAGGCATATTGGGACTTGCCGATAGAAACCAGGTTCGCCTCGGCATTCTGCTGGTCCAGCACGTGCTCCAGCGTCAAGGCCACGTCTGTCGCCTGTGCGACTTGGACACCGTCCAGATAGCTGGTCAGCGTCTGCGCGGCCGGATCGAGCACAACGGCCAGATGGGCCCATCTGCCGGTGGGCACGCGCGGAGCAACGGGCCCCTGTTCATTCGCCCAGCCATCGGCAGAGATGCGAGCACGATAACCCTCGGAAGGATCGTCACCGATCGGCGTACAGAAGAAATATTGCGTGGTGTCTTGCCCGAAATCGAAGAACCGCTGCCAGGACGACACGGCTCGCAAATAGACCCAACCGGTGACGCTAATGGCATCGCTCCCTATGAGAGACTCTCCGGGAATCTGAACGTAACCACCAGCCCTGCTCCCCGGCAGCGATAGCACGGTGCCGAACTGGCTGTCCTCGACGTAGGCTACGTCGGCTCCATGTACGCTTGCATGGTAGTTGTTTCGAGACCAATCCTGGGCGTTGCCGTTGAACACATAGCGTGCGATCATCGCCGTTTCCCCGATGCCGTCAAGGAATTGATCGCCGCCGTCTGCTTGAGCAAAGACCGACCCCATGCCGGCCAGCAAGCTGAGGATGACTGCCGCAGTAGATAGACGTGAGATGGACGTTCTTTCCATGATTTGACACCTTCCAGATTACGTGGAATCAATTCTTCGCGGCCTATTCTACCGCCTCTCGGTGAAAAGAGTTAAGCTTTGTCGTGATGATCTCGATAAATGGCTGCACGTCGGTGTCAACCATCACACATTATCCGATTTTCGTGTCCAATATTCCGAATAGTCTAAAGGGAAAGTGGTCGTGTTCTGGTACGTGTTAGTCCACAATCTGTTTCGGAGGGTCGCACTGCGCGCCGCGAAATCCTTGATGGGCGTCTCACGAACGTCGCGTGCAGCTCAAAGCCCTACCACGGCCAAACCAATTGTTTCACACGCTCGGAGTGTACCTGCTACGGGACCTCGACGGGCGCAACGTTCCAGATCTCCCGGCAGTACTGCGCGATGGTACGATCCGAGGAAAAGAATCCGCTCCGAGCGGTATTCAAGATCGACATTCGCGTCCAACGATCCTGGTCGCGATAAGCGTCCGCCGCTTGTTCCGAGCATTCGATGTACGACGCAAAGTCGGCCAGCAGCAGGTATTCGTCGTACCGCAACAGGGAAGCGATAATCGGTCGGAATACATTTTCGTCGCCCGCCGAAAAGGTCCCTGAAGCAATGGCGTCGATCACGCTGCGCAATTCGGCGTTGTCGTGGTAGATTTGTTGAGGCGAGTAGCCATTGGCTTTGGTGGTCATCACCTGGTCTGCGGTCAACCCGAACAGGAAAAAGTTCTCTGCCCCGACCAGGTCGCGGATTTCGACGTTCGCTCCATCCAGGGTGCCCACGGTCAAGGCGCCGTTCAAGGCGAATTTCATATTCCCCGTCCCGGATGCCTCCTTGCCCGCCATGGAAATCTGTTCGGAAATGTCGGCTGCCGGATAGATCCGTTCGGCCAAGGTGACGTTGAAATTGGGTGGAAAAACGATCCGCAGTCGTCCTCGTACGTCGGGATCCGAATTCACCACCTCGGCCACCCCATGGATCAGGCGAATGATCAACTTGGCCATCCGATATCCGGGCGCGGCTTTCGCGCCGAACAAGAACGTCCTGGGTACCAGGTCCCGGTTCGGGTCCGACTTGACCCGCTGATACAACCAGACGATATGCAGGGTCTTCAACAACTGGCGTTTGTATTCATGCAACCGCTTGACCATGACATCCAAGACCGCATGGGGATCCAGAGTCAGGCCGTCGCGTTGCTGTAAGGTTTGAGCCAGATGCCGCTTGTTGTGCTGCTTGACCATCCGCCATTGCTGTTGGAAAGAAGGCTCGTCGGCATAGGCTTCCAGCTCTTGCAGACGCTGGAGGTTGTTCAACCAGCCGTCCCCGATCTTCGAAGTAATCAGATCGCACAATTGGGGGTTGGCCAGACGCATGAAGCGGCGAGGCGTGATGCCATTGGTCTTGTTCTGAAACCGCTCGGGCCACATTTCCGCGAAATCGCGTAACGTGTGCTCTTGCAGCAATTGCGACTGCAATTGAGCCACACCGTTGACCTTCGCACTGCCCACCGTGCCCAGGTGCGCCATGCGGATCTGGCGCGGGGGGCCTTCTTCGATCAGCGACATGCGGACGATCCGCTCTTCGTCACCCGGATATCGCCGACGCACCTGGTCCAAAAATCGCCGATTGATCTCGTAAATGATCTCCAGGTGACGCGGCAGCATGGAACCCAACAGATCGACCGGCCAGCGTTCCATCGCTTCGGGCAGCAACGTGTGACACGTATAACTGAACGTCCGCCGGACGATGTCCCAAGCGCGGTCCCAATCCAAAAGATGGTCGTCCATCAGGATCCGCATCAATTCCGGGACGGCAATCACCGGGTGCGTATCGTTCAATTGGATCGCGACCTGATCGGGAAAACGGTCCCAATCCTTATTGCGCAGCCGGAATCGGCGAATGATGTCCCATAACGAACAGGCGACGAAGAAATACTGCTGCTGCAACCGCAGGTACTTCCCTTGCAGCGTCTCGTCGTTCGGATACAGAACCTTGCTGATGTTCTCCGACTTGATCTTCTGTTCGACCGCCCGCACATAATCCCCGACATCGAACAATTGGAAATCGAATTCCTCGGTGGCTCGCGCTCGCCACAGCCGCAGCATGTTCACCGTCTGATTCCCGAACCCGGGCACCAGCATCGTGCAGGGTTCTCCCAGCACGTGCTGATCGGGCAACCAACGCATTCGCAGATTGCCATCGCCATCACGATAATGCTCCGACCAACCGCCGAACCCCACATGGACCATTTCGTCGGACTGGACGAATTCCCAAGGATTGCCGTACATCAGCCACTTGTCCGGCCTCTCGATCTGCTGGCCGTTCTCGAAAGCCTGTTCGAAAATCCCGAATTCGTAACGGATCCCGTAGCCTACCGCCGGGACCCCCAGCGTCGCCAGCGAATCCAGGAAGCAGGCCGCCAATCGGCCGAGCCCACCGTTACCCAGCCCGGGTTCGGCTTCCAATTCCACGATCTCTTCCAGGTCGAACGGATAACGCGCCAGGGCTTGCCGCACCAGATCGACGGTATCGGTGTACAGCATATTCTGCGGCAGTTGTTTGCCAGGCAGGTACTCGGCGGACAGGTAGTAGACGAATTTTGGATTCGCTTCGTAGTAGGTTTCATTGGTCTTTCGCCAACGTTCGATCAAAAAGTCGCGGATCGTGTAAGCCAGTGCCATGTAGGCATCGCGGAGCGTGGCGGAGGGCAACGCCTGGCCATGCATGTGGTACAGGTTTTCGATGACCAGTTGTTCGAAATGGTCCACGGTGCGTTCGATGGTTTGGATCTGTCCGTCAGCGGTTTTCATGGCCTGGGCTTTCCTTCTGATGATCCCGGAGCGACTTCGATTTTCTGGACGACATGCAGCTCGTACGATGCAGCACGACCCACCAAACCACCAGTATATCCCATGGTTGCATAAAAAGTAGGACGGATTGACAATCCGTCCTAAAAGGGAGCTTTTTGCACCGTTGGGGTATACACCGCCAAGTCTCACAAGAAAAGAAAAAGGCCGTTCCGCGATCAGATCGTCGGAACAGCCATGAACGTCCGCGTTCGATCCGGCTTCAGCCTTCCGCTGCTTGCCGAATCCGGGAATCCAGCCGCAGATTCTCAGGCACCGGGACCACGTTGCCGGCCACCAGCACCACGCTGTCGGCCGCCGCGATCACCCGCCGCATCAGCATCCCCTCGGCCTCGTCCCGCGCCACGAACGCCCGGTTGTGGCTGCTGGCCTCGAGCGGCAGGAGCCCGCTGCAATTCGAAGGGTTCGCCCTGCAGCTTTTCCCAACCAGCCCTTTGCGCGTTGGTCAATTTGTCGAGAACTTTACCATCCATCTCCTGACGGATCTGTTCCATCCGCTCGCCAGCCGTTCCGCGATTGCCGGCCTGCATGATTTCGCGCATCTGCTCGCGCATCGCGCTCTGGTTCTCTTCCAGTTGTGCGTTGATCTGCGCAACAACTTGGGGGCTCAACTTTAACTGCTCTACGACCTGTGGGTCGGTCAGCGCCCGGACGCCACGCTGCTGCAAAGAAATCTCCTGAAGCCGTTCCATCTGATGTGATAGAAGAATCTCCCCCAGCTTTTTGTTGGCTTCGGCGACCCGCTCACGCATTTGCTCCATGGCCCCCGCCCGATCTGCCTCGGACATGTTTCGCCAATCCCCGACGGCACGATCGCCGCGCAACTCGGTTCCCAATGCCTCGATTTGTTCCAACTGCGAGGGCAGCGCTTCCAGCTCGCGCTGAACAGCATCGCTCCGCAGCAGCCCCAACAATCCACCCCCCATTCCTCCGGCGCCGCCCCATCCTCCGGCGCCTCCACGGACACCCGGCTGGGCGAATGCCGTCGAAGCAACAAAAGCCATCGCCAACAGGGCGACCAGCGACAACAAAGCGAACGTACGTTTCTGCATGGTGAGACTCCTCGTGAACACGGTCTGGAAAAACAACCCTTCGAATAGTGAAAGGAACGGGAGTGTAAACCCAATCCTTCGTGTTTTGTTTCTACAAAAAGCGAGTTGGGTCAGATTTTGTATCGCCGAATGCCTTCCCGTGGTAGGTTGACTCGCCGACTTCTATCCTGGACGATTTCGGAATGCGGTGTCCACCGTCCGTGGGGACGTGACTTATCCAGCCTTGGGAACGGGAAAATGCCATGCAGACGGTTGTATTTTCGGCGATTGGGCAAGCTATGCAGTGCCTGCAGCGACCGGAGTTGGAGCCGGGCGAAGGGCAGGCCATCGTCCAGTTGCAGGCTGCCGGGCTAAACCGCCGGGACTATTGGATCACCCAAGGCAAATACCCCAGCATCCGAACTCCCGTC
The DNA here is from genome assembly GCA_007695205.1 of Planctomycetaceae bacterium. Taxonomy (GTDB): domain Bacteria; phylum Planctomycetota; class Planctomycetia; order Pirellulales; family Pirellulaceae; genus SKKK01. The sequence goes on along the minus strand of REEF01000223.1, from coordinate 3,895 downwards.
GTGTTGGGCTCCGACGGCGCCGGGACGGTCACCCAGGTTGGCCCCAACGTCTCGTCGTCGTGGCTGGGTCGCCAAGTCGTTTTGTATCCGGGGATCGACTGGGGCCAGAATCCCGCCGTGCAGGGCCCCTCGTTCCGGGTGCTGGGCATGCCGGACGACGGCACGTTTGCCACGTCGGTGGCGGTGCCCGACGAATCGTTGTTCGACAAACCGGCCCATCTCAGTTGGCAAGAAGCCGCCGCGCTGCCGCTGGCCGGGGTGACGGCCTATCGGGCGCTGGTCGTCCAGGGGAACGTCCAACCGGGGCAGCAGGTGTTGATCACGGGCATCGGCGGCGGAGTGGCCACGTTCGCGTTGCAGTTTGCGGTGGCCGCGGGCGCTGAAGTCTGGGTAACCAGCTCGTCGACTCGCAAGATCCAGCATGCGGTCAGTTTGGGGGCCCAAGGCGGCTTCAATTACCGCCAAACCGGGTGGCATAAAGAACTTCTGGAGAGCTGCGGGCCGATGGATTTGGTGGTCGACAGCGCCGGAGGCACCGGTTACGGGGACCTGATCCAAGTGGCGGCTCCCGGCGCCCGTCTGGTCAGCTACGGATCGACGGCCGGCCGACCGCCCGAGTTGGATTTGTTCAAGGTGTTCTGGAAACAACTGAAGCTGATCGGCTCGACGATGGGATCTCCCGACGATTTCGCCGCCATGCTGGACGCGGTCCATCGTCACCAGATCCACCCCGTGGTGGACCAGGTCTTTTCGCTGGACGATGCCGCGACCGCGGTTGCTCACATGGCCGATTGTCCGCAGTTCGGCAAGCTGGTTTTGAACTGTAGGATCTAAACCGGATCGGGCAGTTGGTACGGTGGGCGGCGAGGCCGGTCCAGATAGGCGTTGGCTTGATCGTCGTCGGGGAAGATTTCCCGTTGCGGGTCCCAACGCAAGGGGCGGCCGACCCAGCGGACGATGTTACCCAGATGGCAGACAATGGCCGAACGGTGCCCGATTTCCACGTCGGCGATCGGCCGCTCGCGGGATTTGATGCAATCGAACCAGTTCTGAATGTGATTGTCGATCGCTGGCAAACGAAAATCCAGTTGATCCGCGGGCGTCTGGCTCAGTTCGACCGGGTTGCTGTCGACCGTGTTGTTGCCGATGCGGATCTTGCCCAGATCCCCGATGAACTCGCCTCCGGCCGCCGGGCCGTTGTCTTCCAGCCGGATGGTGATGCCGTTGGCGTACCGCATTCGCACTCGCCGTCCCGCACTGCTTAGCCGATCGCCCCGAGCCCGACTCTCCGGCTGGTCGTACACCACGGGTTCCAAGGGGCCATCGCCTTCGGCCCAGATCTCGACGGGACCCGTGTGGTCCAGGTTCAAAGCCCACTGGATCTGGTCAAAGCCATGCGATCCCGTCCCGGTCATCTCGCCGCCTGAGTAGGGTTGCAGCGAGAGCCAGCCCGGATCGGAGCGTTGGACGAAAATATCCGCGTGGTAGGCGACCGGTGGGGTCATACCGCACCAGGCGTCCCAGTCCAATCCATCGGGAATCGGCTGAGCAGGGAAACGGCACTCCCAGGGACTCGGGTAGTTCAGAATCACCACGGTGTGGATCTTGCCCGCCACACCGTTGCGAACCAGTTCACAGCCGCGACGATGGCCGCTCATCGACCGACGCTGCGATCCGGTTTGAAAGACGCGAGCGTACTTCCGAGCGGCTTGGACGATCTGGCGACCCTCGCGGATCGTGAGCGACAACGGTTTCTCCAGATAGACATCTTTCCCGGCCTGGCAGGCCAGGATGCTGGGCAGCGCGTGCCAATGATCCGGAGTGGTGATGAACACCGCGTCGACATCGCTGCGGTCCAGCACCTGGCGATAATCCTGATAAGCGTCGCAGCCGCGCCGTGTCGCCACCGCTTCGGCGCGCGAGCGGTCTACATCGGCCACCGCCACGATCTGGCCCTCGGCCGGCAGGCTCATCAATTGATTCGCTCGGCGTCCGGCGCCGATGTAGCCGATCCCGATCCGGTCGTTCGCCGCCGGACGCCCCGCAGCGGACAGTACGCCGGTAGGCAGGATCGTCGGCATCAGGATCGGACTGGCTGCCCAGCATGCCGCCGTGGTTAGCAATTGCCGCCGCGAGGTGCGTCCGGATAACGTCATGATGCGTCAGATCCCCATCTGTCCCAGACCGTCGATCAAACGGCTGAGAATCCCTGTCAAGGTAGGATGCGAGTTCTCGAACTGGTGCGCCGCCAACTGCAGACGCTCGATCAACGATTCCGGGCTATCGGACGGAAGATCTTCGTCCACCGATTCCGCTGCAGCGGCGGCGGAATCGTCACGCTCGCGTGCTTGCAACACGGCCTGGATCTCCCGGATCGCCTCGTGCAACAACTCGGCCGCTTCATCATCGACGGCCGCCAGGTCATGCAATTCGTCTTCTAATTCCCGAACGATGGCTTTCAGTTTTTCGATCGAATCGGCCATACTCGTCGTTCGCCTCCCAGGGGTAACAAAGGGCGGCTGGGCCGCCAACCAAATTCGAGCTGCCGCTCGGCTGGCGCTGGTCCGCTCCCGTTGGTCGCTAACTCTGTCAAGAATCTAACGCTCTTGGATATTACTTGTAAAGCACCCGGTCAAGTATATCTGGGTGGAATCCCCCTTGGCCTCATTCGGACAACGCCACCTTGATTGACAAAAACCTTCGGGCCGGGCGTTCAGCCGGGGACGACCGCGTTGTGTTGTCTGAGCAGCTCATGAAGCTCGTTCCGATCGACGGCGGCCGGGGTGGTGGCGTTTTGGATGGCCAACGCGGCCGCGGCCCCGGCAGCTTGGCCCATGGCCATGCACGAGGCTTGGACGCGGAGCGCGGAATTGGCCAGTCGGTCGCTCGAAACGCTGCGGCCTGCCACCAGCAGATGACGACTGCCCCGGGGCACTAACGCACCCAGCGGCACCGTGGGCACGGTGCCGGGCGTCAGCGGCTTGGGGACCACGCCACCCCGATCGTGCAGATCGATGGGATAGAACGAATGGCATACCGCATCGTCGAAATGCCGACCGGAGGTGTAATCGTCGTGGGTGATCGTCGCCTGGCCAACGATCCGATAGGTTTCCCGGACCGCTGTCTCCTGCATCATCCGCTGGACCTGGGCACGCTCGCATCCCGGCAAACTGCGGATGAAGCGGATCAGCCGCAGCACCGAACGGCGACCGGCGATGTTGGCCTGAGTTTGCGAGTCGGCTGTGGAGGAATCCGCGTCCCACACGTGTTGTGCATTGTCGCCACCGCCGGCCAGAAAACCGACAAATCGCCTGGGGCCTCGAGTGTCGCTGTGTTCCAATTCGCCATCGGCCAGCGCTTGCAAGAAACGTCGCTGAATCTCGTCGGCATCCAGGTCGTCGACGTTGTACCCGCCCAGCCGAAAGATCAGGGTCCCCGGCTGTGTGGTCTCTTCACGCATTCGCGAAAATCCGGCCAGTCCGACGATGTCAGCACCGCCCGTGCAATCGATCAGTTGCTGACAGACGATGGGGTACCGCAGGCCTTTGCCGACGATCTCCAGGCTCCAACCATCCTCGGTGGCCGTCGCGGACAGGGGAAACTGGTAGTAACCCAGCGAGACGCCTGCCTGCAAACAGGCTTCTTCCACCAGGGCCGCGTACAAGGGGCCGTTGATCCGCACCTGGTGCTGCATATGTGCCCTCGGCGGACGGCTGAAATCGGGCATTCGGCCGCCATCCAATCGGACCGCCTCCTGGACCATCTCCCACCCGATCCCGGCGATCACCTGCCGGCCCCAAGCATGAAACAAGCCCGGAAAACTGACTCCGCCCGTGGTCATTGTACCGCCCAACTGGCTGCCCATTTCGATCAGGGTTGTGCGAGCCCCGGCGCG
>REEF01000546.1 GCA_007695205.1 Planctomycetaceae bacterium | reverse complement strand
GACTCCCGACCCCTTCCGCCCGATTCCACCAAGAAATACCTGGCCGGGTGCTTATCGCCAAAAGCAAAGGCCACGATAACCGAGCCGTTGGCGGCGGTCAAGCTGGCCGCCACGCTGCCCCGACTCGCTCAGGGGGAGGGCTCGCGTTCCGAGCTTCTCCGCGGGCGTAACCTCGCCCCAGATGATCCTTGGGCGGCGAAAGACAGGCGGGGCGTAACGAGAAACCTAACGATTCGCCGGATAAACCGGCGGCGTTTCGCGGGTCCACAGAAAAGACCCCCGTCCCCTTTTTCGTGCTTATTTCGCTGGGTTGGACAGAAATCGGCGGGTCAGTTCCAGGGCCTGGTCGCGGGTGGCGATCTGTTGTTCTAATTGAGCGTCTCGGACACGGTCCAGGATCTGACGGTAGAGGGGGCCCGGCGGGATACCGACGGCTCGCAAATCGTCGCCGGTGATCAGCGGTGGCGGGTTCCACTGCTGGCTGGGTAACGCCAGTTTCTCGCGACAAAATCGGATGTCGGGGGCGCTGCCATCGAAAACTTCAGCAACCGCCTGGGCGTAATCCAGCAGCGGGCCGCTGAGCGGTTGGATCAGGAGTCGCTGTAGCCGCGGCCAAGGCTGCTGGCGAGCGGTGCGAACCAGCGATTCATGGCGGATCAAGAAGTCGATCTCAGCGATTTCTTCGTTGCTCAGCCGTAACCGCTGGCCGATTTGGCGAACCGTTTGCAGGCCCTCTTTTTCACCGCCGGCCAAATTGCGCAGAACGACAGCCATGGCGGTGGCCGGTGAGGGCTCTTCTAATCGATCGAGGATCTCCAGGGTCTCTTGCCAGGCAGTTGACAACCGATTGCCCGGCGGAGCTTGCACGGCGGGTTGCAGTTCCGGAAAGATCTTCGTTAGCAGCTCGCACTGGTCCAGCAACTCGACGCCCGTTCGTCGCCGTGCGTGTTGCAAGGTGCGACGCAATTCGGCAGCGATCCGTTCGGCGCTGACGACCGTCAACTCATCGGCCGACTGGCGGATCGCCTCGAGCGTGCCCGCGTCGATCTGAAAGTCGAAGACGGTCGCAAACCGGACGGCTCGCAGCATGCGCAGCTTGTCTTCGGCAAAGCGTTGCGAAGGATCCCCGATCGCTCGGATCACTCGCCGCTGAAGATCCTGCTGGCCGCCGACATAATCGATCACCTGGTCTGCCAGCGGGTCATAGAACAGTCCGTTGATCGTGAAGTCGCGGCGTTGGGCGTCTTCGGGCGCCGAGCTGAACGTGACGTGATCCGGGTGTCGTCCGTCGCTGTACGTCGCATCCTGACGGAAGGTGGCCACTTCGACCTGACCGGCCGATTTCGGCCCCAAGACGACGATCACACCGAATGCTTGCCCGATCGCCAAGGTTCGCTGACGACCGAAGATCCGTCGAACTTGTTCGGGGATCGCGTTGGTTGCAACATCGTAATCCTTGGGGGTCAGGTTCAACAGTTGATCGCGCACGCATCCGCCCGCCCACAACGCTTGGAATCCTTCCTGACGCAAGCGGCGGACAATCTCCAGCGCGAATTGACGATGGTGATCGGCGGATGAGGCAAGTGGCTGACAAACGTTCACAGCAGGAGCATCTTTCGGTTGGGTCCAGCGTCATAGGATCAGCATGGCATCGCCATAGCTGAAGAATCGATATTCCTCGCGAATCGCTTCGTCGTACGCTCGACGGATCAGATCATCTCCGCCGAAGGTGCGCACCAGAACCAGCAGCGTGCTCTTGGGCAGATGGAAATTGGTCATCAGTGCATCAATCGCCCGGAACTGGTAAGGAGGCCGGATGAACAGATCCGTCTGGCCCTGCCAGCCGCGTAAAGGCCCGCTGGACGCGATGGTTTCCAAGGTGCGTACCACCGTTGTGCCCACCGCGACCAGACGGCCACCCTGATCTCGGACTCGTTGCAATCGATCGGCTGTCGGTTGGTCCATCTCGGCCCATTCCGAATGCATCACATGATCGCTCAAACGTTCGACGGCAACGGGCCGAAACGTTCCCATGCCCACGTGCAAGGTTACCTGATGAATCCGGACACCGTGTCCGCGGATGCGGTTCAGCAGTTCTTCGGTGAAATGCAAGCCGGCCGTCGGCGCGGCGACCGCCCCGGGCCGCTGGGCAAAGACGGTCTGGTAGTTCTGACGATCCTGGTCGACCATCTCGCCATCCCGGATATACGGCGGCAAGGGAACTCGTCCAATCCGTTCCAGCAGATCCAGGGTGGGTTCGCGGGTGTCGGGGGAAGCCAGCCATTGTCCGTCAGGCAGCTTGGAAAGCAACACCAACTGGCAGACGGGATCGTGCTGGCGATCCAGGAGGGTCACCGATTCGCCGGCCACCAGTTTGCCGCGTGTTTTGGACATCACTTGCCAGATTCCGGACTCATCGGCGGCCAGGAACAGGCCGGACCAGCGACCGGCGGTCTTAGTTCGCATGCCCACCAATCTGGCGGGGACCACTCGCGTGTTGTTCAGCACCAGGGCGTCGGCCGGATCGAGGAATTCCAGCAGGTTGCGGACGTGGCTATGTTCCCAGCGGTTCTGTTGACGGTGGACCACCAGCAACCGAGCATCGGAGCGGCAGGCCAGAGGCTGCTGGGCGATAAGCTGTCGAGGCAGATCAAAGTCATAATGGTCGATCTCGGCCATGCGTCGTCAGCTTCCTGGCGTGGTACGCCGAAAATCACGCGTCCAATTCGGGGAAAACGTCCGAAGACAGTCCTTGCCTGCGGATCGTGGAGCGCAACCGGGCCACGAAATCGAATTTATAGTTGGCCACCTGTTGTTCGGACAAGCCCAGTTCGGTGGCGACGTGTTTGTTGGCCCAACCGCACAGGAACAGCAGTTCGATGCACTTCAACTTGGTCCATTCGCCTCGTTTTCGCCAGTGGTCCACCTGAGTTTGCAACGCTTGGACGACCGCTTCTTCCTCCAGGCCGCGACGCTCGACACTGCGAGCGATGCTGCTGGCCACCCTGGCCGAACCGGGGATCTGCCAATCGGGACTGCCGCTGTCAGAGGCGGGCATTTGCAGCGTGGGCCGACGACCTTCACGACGCAGGTGATCGGTCAATTTGTGGGCGCAGATGGAAAACAGGTAGCTCTCCAGTGAGCGACGCCCGTCGTAGTTCGGCAGGCTGCGCAAGAATCCCACGAAGGTCTCCTGGACAATATCCTCGGCGACAGAGCGATCCTTGAGTCGCGTTTCTGCGAAAGCCAGCAGACGGCCCTCGAAGCGAACGATCAAGTCGCTCCAGGCGTCCGAGTCGCCCTGTCGCACTCGTTCGATCAGCAGCGTTTCCGTCTGAGAAGGTTCGGGCATGCCATCTGTCCAAAGAAAAGGTCCGTCAGCGTAAGCACCCGGCCACGAAATTCGCCAGGCAGGCTATTTCTGGAGCATCCGGCCTGCCAGCACGGCACCGACGGTCAACAGCACCAATATGGCAGCTCCCTTGGCCAACTGCAAGGCGCCCGACAGGACCACGCCGATGGCCACTGCGACCACTGCGGCGAATGCTGCGGCCGCGGCCCACTTCAATCGACCCGAGTAGAAACCACGAGTCGCGGTGTCCAGGCGAAAGTAGGTGAACACGACACCCATCAGCGCCAGCAGCAGACCAAACCCTACCGCGATCGCCACCAACCGCTGCTGGACGATCCATTGCTTCCAATGCTGTTCCAGTTCGGACCGGCGACCGTCCAATTCCCGACGAAAGGCCGGGTCGAAGGCCAGTTGAGCGTGCATCTGGTGCATGGGGCCGAACGAGACTTGGATCACCTCGTGGTAGAGCTTGCCAGGCGGGATCAGCCGTTGCTTGATCTCGTCCAGTTCGTAGCGGACCAACTTGGAAGCTCGAAACCGATCGTCGTAAACCGGGCCCAGGTGCCAATCGACGTAGCTGTCGACTGCCTTCTGCAGCTCGCGATCCAACGCCTTGCGGCACTCGCGTTCGGTTTCGTGCGGACCGGACGAAACCGCCATGGTGTGGATATCGCCCGTCTGCACCTCATCCGCCTCGACCCACTCGGGCCGCGGTGGAATGATGATCTCGCCGGTCTCGACGGTGATGTCGCTGGACAGTTCGCCGGACGCCGAATCGGTCGGCGCTTTCGTTTCCGGATCCTCCGAATCTGGATCCTCCGCTTCCGGATCGTGGGTTTCCGATTTTTCCGGTTCCGAGTCCTTTGTTTCTGGTTCGTCCGACTTGTCGTCTACCGCATCGTCGGCTTCTGGAGACGCCACGGCGTCATTGGCATTTGCCGCCGGGACGGATTCGGTGGTGATCACCGTCACCGCTGCCGGGCCTGCTCGTCGTTGACTGCTCACCACGCCCACCAGCAGCACCATCGCCAGGGCCAGCATGCCCAGCCCCGTCACGGGACGAGCGTCCACGATCCGCGTGATGGCGGCAAGGACGACGATCACCAGCAATAGCATTACGATCAGGGGGATCATTGTCATGGCTTGGCCTCCGCCACCAGCACGGTTTTCTTCTCGTTGACCCAAGGGGCGGAACACTGCACGGCAACGGAGATGGTCGCCGCCAGCAGGTAGCCCCAAGGTTGTGGAAATGGCAAGAACATGGTCAGGATCCAGGCCCAGAAGACACACATTGCCGTCGTGGCCCAACTGAGTCGCGTCTTTCGCAAGGGGTCGGTCTGTCTCCACCATCGCAGCAGCACGAATAGTCCACCGAAATAGACCATATAGGCGGCGATCAACGGCTGGCCGCCCGCCGAGTGCCACCAGCCTGTGAGCTGGTCGTCCGAAAAGACGCGGGCGGTCCAGTCATCGTGGTTTACCGGCTGGACCATCAACCAATGTGCCGTGGCAAAGGCGACCAGTCCCAGGGCCAAACCGGCCAGCAGCATCGTGAGTCGCCGGGCGGCTTGATCGCCCTCGGAACTCTCCCAAAGCTTCCCCAACGTCAAAATTATCCACGCCCCGATCACGCTGGTGACCGTCAGCCATGCGAAGACGGCCCAGCCCGCCACCGAACCGTCCAGCGTCTGGCCTTCCAGCAGTAGGGCGACCAGCATCAGGCCGGCGGCGACCACAGCGGCCGCCAACATCGAACCCGACAGCTCGGCCACGCGTTCGCTGGCCAATTTGCGACTCAACATGCGGCGCATCTCCTTGTACCACCGAGGATCATCGCGCCGCAACACAACCGATGCGTGTCCCGGCGAGGGCGGATATCGCCAAAACAACGCGCGGAACAGTTGATACCCGGCCCAGCCCAATGCGCACAGCACCAGCAGCGGGATCAGCTCGGGACGTACAACAACCATGACCATCAACAGAACCGCGACCAGCAGCTTATTATTCGCCGCCAGTTTTGCCAGGTCCCTCACGGTCAGGCGCCGTGATTCGGATATCGAACCGGCCGGTGGAACCCAGCCGCGGTTTTCCCCCGGCCGTCGCTGTCCGGAACCTTGCTTCGGCGATACGATCTGGGCGACAACTACCGGGTGCTGTTGCAGCGGCCCGAAGACCATGTCGGCGTCCGGCGGCCCGTCGTCGCCGATGAAGACGGGATCCTTCCCGTCGATAGCAGTAGCCTCCAGCACTCGGACCGGGTCACCGTCGTCCACCGCGTCCTCAATGGCATCGATCATCTGCTGGACGTTGGCGAACCGCTTGTCGGGATCTTTCCGCAAAGCTCGTTGGATGACCGCCCGGAACGGCTCGGGAACCGCCGTCACGTCCGGGTTGTCCGTCAGGTGTTTCATGATGATTTCCTGACTGGTTTCCCCGTCGAACGGCACCTGGCCGGTCAGCATTTCGTACAGCAGGATTCCCAACGCGTAGATGTCGATCCCTTTGCCGTAGACGCCTCGGCCGATCTCCGGCGCCATATAATGAAAGGTCCCGACGCTTTGCGTTTGGCCGCTGCGACGGCTGGCGGAAATCAGTTTGGATAAACCGTAATCGCCGATCTTCACGAGGCCCCGGTCATCGAAGATATTCCCGGGCTTCAGATCGCGATGGACGATCCCCTGGCCATGCAAGTAGGCGACCCCCGCGCCGATCTGTCGAAACCAGGTCAGCGCCTGGTCTTGCGGCATGCCTTGAGGATATCGGTCGATCACCTCCTTCAGGCTCTCGCCGGCGATGTATTCCATGATGACCCAAGCCTGGCCCTGGTCGTCGTATTTCACGTCGTACAGGTCGACCAGGTTGGGGTGCTTGAGATTCAGGCATTGGCTGACGCCACGTACTTCGATCTCCAGGTTTCTCTGGACGCGTTTCAGCGCGACTTCTTTCCCGGCATCGCTGACCGCCAGGTACACCTCGCCAAACCCGCCGGCGCCGACGCCACGGTTGATCTTGTACCCGTCCAAGGGGCGCTCACCTGTCTTGTAGGCAAATCTCATCGTACCGCCCGCATTTCGCTGAGGCTGTTGTTGGTTGCACCGAGGTCCGGCATCACCAGGATCTGCTGGTAGGTTAGCGGTTTGGAGTGTCATTTGTCCAGCCTTTCCACCAAGTATCGGTCCGTTTCACGAGACCGGTTCGAGACTGAAGGAAAAGTCGCCTCCCACCACATGGGAATCCCATCGCACTGGCGTCTGATCGTCACAGAACCGCCCATCCACCTCGATGCCTTCCTTCGCTCGGCAATATAAACGGCCGTCTCGTCGAAACAGGACCACGTCGTTGGACCAGTCTCGGCAGAGAACATGATTCTGATTTTTGGGACCCAGCACGCACGATTCGGCCATCAACAGAACCGCGTCTGCTGCCGGTTGCATGCGATGTTGGGAGACCCGTTCCAATCGAGCCGTCGAGCTGAGCGGGTGAGGCTGATGGAAGCGTAAATACACGCTCGACCCCAGCCGGATCTCATCCCCTTCGGCCAAAACTGTGGTTCGCTGTATTTTCCGCCCATTCACCCAGACTTCGCCGAGCGGTTCGATCAAGTATCCATCTTCGCGGCGAATCCGAGCGTGCTGGCGCGACAGATCGCCCTGGATCGGCACGGCGATCCGATTGCCCGGGCTGTTCTGCCCCAGGACGATCTGGTCATCCAGACAAACCAGAAACCCACCGACTCCGTCGACCCACAACAAAAATCGTTGGCTCGCTGACTGGTGGGTCGCAACGGGATCGTCGTGATCCGATGCCTCGTCCACTTCAAAGTCCCGATCGGCGTACCAGGTCATCGTCGCGTCTAACGGTTTGTCGCGGCATTCTGGGCTTCCAAGCGCCAGCCAGGCACGTCGGCGAGCGTCTGCGGCCAGCGTCGATTGCGGGCATCGCTGCAGCAATTTGCCGGCCAATGCCAGCGTCTCGGTCCAATCGGATCGTGACATGGCCGCATGCAACCGCTCGGTCAAATCTTCCACCTCGCCCGCCTCTCGCCTGCACCGTTCAAGTTGGTCTTGGATGCAGGGCAGATCGGGCCGCAGCGTGGCGGCTCGATCCAGTTGCACCAAGGCGTCGGCGTGCTTGCCACGCAACCGCAGATTCCGAGCCGACTCGACGCGTCTGGCAACCTCCAGCAACGTTCGCAACAAATCGTTTCCGCCCGTGTGCCGCTCGATCGACTCCAACCGCTTGATCGCGTCGACGGTTTCGCCCCCCGCCAAACGCTGCTCCGCATCAGCCAACATCCGGCTGACGATCTCGCGGCGGATGGCCAGCATTTCCTCGGACTGAGCACCTAACTGGTGGGCGATCTCCAAATCCTGCCAGCCTTCCGCCGATTCCCCCGACCGTAGACGCTGACCAGCACGCTGAGCCAATTGCTGGGCGACCAGGACCGACAGCTTCTTACCGGGCAGGTAGCGGTGCAGATCGCCCTGACGGACAAGCGCGACCGCTTCGTCCAGCCGACCGGCCCGAAATGCTTCCTGAGCCTCTTTTAGCTGTAATCGCCAGCTCTTGAACATCGTCGTACCTGCCATCATCATCTGACGGATATCCTAACGTCTTCTTAATCCTGGATTTCCAGTCCGACGTACGAAGCCGAGGTGCCGTCACGCTTCGACTCGTATTCGGTGATCCGCTCCAGGATGCTGGTGTGATCCTCGGGATACTCCAGTTGGATCTCGTCCACCATGACATCATCCGCGTTGACCAGATGAGCGTCCACCTCGATCCGCGTCTTGATATCGTTCAGCAATTGACGCGTTCGCGATAGCTGGCTGTCGTCGATATGGAAATCGCTGGCCGCTTTGGCCACTTCCACCATCTTTAGACGAGCTTCCAGGTTCTCGACCTCGACCTCCAACTGACGCTTCGCAGCGATCATCGCCTTCAGCTTCTCCTGAGCCGCTTCCAGACCACGGCGACGAGCGGCGAGGATCTTTTCCAAGTTCTGCAGCGTCGTCTCCCGCGTCTGGTACCGCTCGAATCGGTTGCTCAAGTCGTTTTCCACCTGCTTTGGTGTGTAGCTACGACCCGCATAGACGAAGTTGCTGTCGCCTCGCGACAGATCGTCTCGCAACCGCTGAACGTCTCGCCACAACCCCGCCACGTCGTCGCGGTTGGCAGCGATTCGTTCCTCCAGCTTCTTCAGATCCAATTCTTCCCGAGCAATCTCCCTCTTGTGAGTGCTGATCTCCGGCTCTAACGAAGCGATCATCTTTCTCGCTCGTTCCAGCTCGAAGGTCACAGGTACGCTTTCCCTTACACTGCGGTGAACTCGGCCCGCCGACGTTACCACATAGCTGAACGTGTCTCGGCCGAACATCAGGGCCAACAGTAGCAACACCGCACCCGACGCAAAAATACCTCTCTTCAACATGACCTTGTCCCTCCCACTAAACAGATGTGCTTGAAAATCGTGCATTCCGATCGCTGGTTTTTCCTTCAGGCCCGCCACCAAGCGAGGGCACCTTGCATACAGTGATTCGTCCGAGCATTCCATTACTTGCACGAGTTCATTGAAAAAATTTCAGAAATCGGCCCTGGCTGCCAGGATCGACCGTTGAACTCCATTGGCCGAACCACCGACCTTGCCCCCATCGACCTCAGAAAACGATTGCTGGGCACAGCAGTTGCTGCTGGAACTACCGTCCTTCGAAGGGGCCTTTGTCACAAAAAAATGGTTTCTGACAGACCCATCCCATGAATTAACCACCAGAAGGGGAGTGTATGACAAGCCGATACGACTGGCAGTTCACGCCGCACGTGCAGCGAGAAGCGAATGCTTCGCATGGCTCGTTTCACGAAGAAGACGGCGAACCCGATGAATTCACCCTTTGGCTGGACGATCAGTTGGAACAACTCGAAGCGCGGCACGGCGTTCGAGCGATCCGGGTCCTGGTTGTGGTGGTACTCGTCCCGCAAGGCTGATCGCCACGGTGGGCGACCGCATGCACGATACGCGTCGGCGGGGGCCAAGAAGTACGGCCGCGTCTGTCAGACGGGGACTCAATGCCGATCCAATCCAGCCGTGAGCGACGCGATCGGGATGATAAGCACACGGCCAAGTTTTTCTTGGTGAAATCGGCGAAAACGGGGGTCGGGAGTCGTTTTCGGAGAAGCCGCTTTCCATCTGGTGAATCG
>REEF01000345.1 GCA_007695205.1 Planctomycetaceae bacterium | reverse complement strand
CCCGCGCATTGCTGACTTGGTAGTGGCCGCGCATCCCGGCCAGCTTCTGGGGCTGGCTCCAGTTTCGTCCGTCCGGACTGCTGGCAAAGTACAGTTCTCGACCGCGGGTGTAGCGGGTGTGGAGCCACAGGAAGCCCTGTCCCTTGATCCACCACGGCTGCGGATACGCGAACTCTCCTTCGAATAACCGCTCGAAGGCGTCGGTGCTGTACGGTTCGATACTGCGGTAGATGAATCCCGGCCGATGCCTGCCGCGGCCGGCGACGAAGACCCATACGTGGCCATGTTCGTCCAGGGTGATGACCGGATTGTCGTGGGCATCGTCAACGCCCTGCTTGTCGTGGACGATCGTCGGCTGCGGCACCCGACCAGTGCGATGATCGAAGTACGAGGCCATCGCCAGCAGATGCCGCTGGTCCTGCTTGGTTCCGCCGTAAGCAAAGAACGTCTTCTGTACCTCGGGGGCATAGATCGCGCGCGGGATATGCACGGCCTGGTACGTCCCCAGACCGCCGCCTTGCTTGGGACCGTATTCATAAGACCGACCCGGGATGACTTCGCCCTTCCAGTCAGGCGTGTGAGAATACCAAAGGCTTTGATAGCCTGGATATTTCTCGCTGGAGACAATCGGCGGCTGCTCGCCAGGCGGCTGGTTGGCCGCATCGGTCGCGCCGACCACGAGCACCAGCATTGCGGTCACCCCAACGATGCGTCCGGCGAGAAACCATACCGGAGTTGGCGATTCCTGGCAATTTCGGCCGGGATGTACAATCATCGTTGCTCCCAATAAACAAACGGCTAGGATCAGGTTTACCTCGCAGTCGCATAAAAAGTAGGTCAGATTGGCAATCCGTCCTACCATTCGTTTTGGCAACGGTGGGGTGAACAGTGACAACCCCCGAATCCCGCACGACATCCGTTGCCCCGAATTTTGGCAAATTCGGCTACGACGCCCTCGCACCAAGCACCAAGCACCAAGCACGACATCCGTTTTCCCGAATTTTGGCAAATTCAGCTACGACGCCCCGGAACCCCGATCACGGAACATCGTTCCCGACGGCCAACGCATAGGCTGTGGCGTGGGTGCGGCAGTGCGAGATGCTGATCATCATGGTGTCGATGCCCTGTTGGCCAGCCAGATCGGCAGCCACGCCGTCCAAGACGATCCGCGGCTTGCCGGCCAGGTCGTTGCGGACTTCGATGTCTCGCCAACGGATGCCGCGTGACCAGCCGGTGCCCAGCGCCTTGAGCACCGCTTCCTTCGCCGCCCAGCGGCCGGCGTAGTGTTGCGTGGAAGCGCGGCGAGCCTGACAGTACTGGACCTCGTCCGGCGTGTAGACTCGATTCAAAAACAGATCCCCATGCCGCTCGATCATCTTCGCGACTCGCGACGTTTCGACGATGTCGGTTCCGATCCCGATGACGTTCATGTCGCAGCCTTCAATCCGCACGCTTGTTGAGCCCGCTGCAGCACCTGCTGGGCCTTTCGCCGAGCCCGCTCGGAACCGTCGGCCAGGATCTGGGCAACCTGCTCCGGGTCGGCCGCCAACCGGCTCCGCCGCTCCCGAAACTCCGCGAAAAACGCCTCGGCCACTTCGGCCAACGCCTTCTTGACCTCGCCGTAACCGAACCCACCCGCACGATACTTGGCCGCCATCACCTCGCGGTCCGCCGGGTCGGCGAACAGACAGTACAACTGGTACAGCGGGTCCGTATCCGGGTCTTTGGGATCTTCCATCGGCCGTGAATCCGTGACGATCCGCATGATCTTCTTCCGCATCGACTTGGCGTCCTCGAAGATATCGATCGTATTCTCGTAGCTCTTGGACATCTTCTCGCCATCGGTTCCGGGCACCTTGGCCGAATCTTCCAGCACCTTGGCGTTGGGCAGCACGAACACCTCGCCGAACTGGTGATTGAAGCTGCCCGCCAGATCGCGGCACACTTCGATGTGTTGCACCTGATCCATGCCCACCGGCACGATGTCGGCATCATAGGCCAGAATGTCCGCAGCCATCAGCACCGGATACGTGAACAAGCCGGCGTCCGCCGTCAACCCGCGCGCTTTTTTCTCCTTGTAGGCGTGACACCGTTCCAGCAATCCCAGCGGGGTGCCCGTCATCAGCAACCAGCACAATTCGGATACCTCCGGCACATCCGACTGAACGAACAGCGTCGCACGGTCCGGGTCCAAGCCCAACGCCAGCAGATCGATCGCGGCTTCGATCGTGTTGCGCCACAAGATCTCCGGATCTCGCACGGTCGTCAATGCGTGCAGATTGGCGATGAAGTAATAAGCCTCGTTGCCATGTTGCAGGTCGATGTACTGCCGGATGGCCCCGAAATAGTTGCCCCAATGAAACCGGCCCGTCGGCTGAATTCCTGAAAGTACTCGCATGTGGTATCCGTCTGGTAACAGGTTCTCGTGTCTGGTTCGTATGGCCTGGTTCGTATGGGTGTGCGTCTATCAGCCCAAGGTCTTGATCGTACCCACTACATCCTGGACCGAACTGGCTCCCAACTGCTGCAGCGCCGCAGGCAGTTGATCCAACAGACGCATGGTCACCACAGGATCGTAATAGTTGGCCGTTCCGATCTGGACCGCGCTGGCGCCCGCCACAAGAAATTCCATCACATCATCGATCGTGGCGATCCCTCCGATCCCGATCAGCGGAGTCGTCACGGCCTGGGCGACTTGATAGACGCAGCGCAGCGCGATCGGCTTGATCGCCGGCCCGCTCAGGCCGCCCATCCCATTGCCCAGGATGGGACAGCGTCGGCGCCAGTCGACCGCCATGCCCAGCACCGTGTTGATCAGACTGATCGCATCGGCGCCCCCATCGGAAGCGGCCCGCGCGATGTCCGCGATCCGGGTGACGTTCGGCGTCAGCTTCGCCAGCAGCGGAAGACGACTCGCCCGCCGGACCGCTTCGATCAGCTTCCGGCACGATGTCGCGTCCGTCCCGTAATCCACGCCGCCCGTCACGTTCGGGCAGGAGATGTTCAGCTCTAAACCGGCCACGCCCGACGCCTGGTCCAATTCAGCAGCCATCTCGACAAACTCGGCAGGCGTCCGACCTGCGATGCTGACGATGATCGGCGCGGTCAGGCCACGGAGATACGGCAGATGGTGAGCGATAAAGGCGTCCAATCCGTCGTTGTCCAGACCGATCGAATTCAGCAGGCCCGCAGCCGTTTCGACCGTGCGCCACGGTGCGTTGCCAGGCCGAGGCAACCGAGTGACCGTTTTGGGCAAGATCCCGCCCAGCCGATTGAGATCCACCAGATGTTCCATCTCGCGCGCATAGCCGAACGTCCCCGAGGCCACCAGGATCGGGTTCGGCAGGCTCAGACGGCCTAGTTGGACTTGCAAAGCGATTGCGGCCATGGTGAATCTAGCGGAGTGGGAACTCGTCCCCTTGCGCCGCACGCGGTTTGCCCAAGGCAGTTTCCTGCCCGGCGGCCAAGGAACACGGATTGTTCGGACAAGCCGTCCAATGTAGCCGCAAGGAGGCTAGATTGACAATCCGCCCCCGTCCCGTGAAAAGAGCAGTACCTGCGACCCCAGATCAAATGACGCCGCCATGCACTCGCTGGGGAGTCATGTGGCTGGGCTGATCCAGGAACCAGAATCGCTCCCACTCGTTCAGCAAAGCCCGGAGATCCTCCGACGTGATGATCAGTTGTTCGGTCCTGCGCACCGGATCGCCGGAGTAAAGAGGAATAAGACAACCCGTACTGGAACTCAGTGCCGTTACCAGTAGCGCCGTAAAGATGAGCCGACGCATCACTTGTTATCCTCCTTGAATCGGGTACGTTGACAAAACCAGCCGGCTGTCCAGCCGCAATGAACTCTCTGTGTTCTTCTCTTCGTGGTCTCCGAGGTTGTGGGATGGAAAGAACCGATTCGCCCTTCAGTCGGAACGGGCCATCAACGGTCGAGCCGCCAGATTTTCGGCAGCCGTTTCCGATATCGGCACGATCCCCGTAGCCGGGGATTTCCCCCCAACGGCGGAAGGTTTCGCCGCCTGATTCTTGGCCGCCGCGATCCTCGCGTCCCGCGCCTCGGCCAACATCCGGACTCGTTCTTCCATCTCCTTGCCAGGCTTGAAAGCGACAACGTACTTGGCGGGCACGTCGACACGATCTCCTGTTCGCGGGTTCCTCGCCTTGCGAGCCGCCCGCTGCTTCACCTCAAACACCCCAAAATTCCTTAGTTCGATACGCCCCTCTTCAACTAGCGTCTCGACGATTGCATCGAACGTTTTCTGAACGATTTCCTTGGTCTTCAATTGAGTCAGACCAATTTCATCAGAAATCGTCTTCACGATTTCCTTTTTTGTCACGTCATAAATCTCCCATGATGAGGGGGCTTGAGAACGATCTCGATCGAACTCAACAAGTGACCGCAAACGACCCAAGTGTATGTGGCATAAGCACTAGAGTCAAGATCACTCACCTCATCAGGCCAGCTTTCTGGCCGTAGGATCTCGGTGACTGTCGAGCATTTATCGGCAGTTCAGGCCGGGGAATTGACACAATCGCCAAAATTAGAAAAGATTCTCCGATCCGACCTGCTCTACTTATCGGACGATTCGACGATCCAGGCGAAATTCTGTTTTCGAATCCCGATTGGGGGTCCTTGGATTTTTGGGCGGTTTCGGTAAAATCCAGCCATTGAACTCGATCCTGATATTTTGTTTGGTTTGGGAGAATCGATGAAAGTTGCCGTTTTGCGCGAGACGTTCCCAGGCGAAAAACGGGTCGCGCTGATCCCCGCCAGCGTACCACAACTGGCCAAGGCAGGCATCCAAGTGCTCGTCCAATCGGGTGCGGGCGAGGCTGCCGGGTATCCCGACGCAGTCTACCAGCAGCGCGGCGCCGAACTGGTCGAAGATCGTCAAGCGGCCTTGGATGCCGCCGATGTGCTTCTGCAGGTCCACTGTTTGGGGGCGAACCCCGAGGCTGGCAAGCAGGATATGCCGCAATTTCGGGCCGGATTGTCGGTGATCGGCATGTGTGACCCGCTCGGGGCACCCGACGCTATCCAACAGATCGCGGAAACCGGAGCATCGCTGTTCGCGCTGGAGTTGATCCCGAGGATCACGCGGGCCCAGAGCATGGACGTGCTGTCGTCGATGGCGACCATCGCCGGATACCGCGCGGTCCTGCTGGCGGCCAGCGAGCTGCCCAAGCTGTTCCCGATGATGATGACCGCGGCGGGGACGATCAAGGCCGCTCGGGCCTTTGTGATCGGTGCCGGAGTTGCCGGTCTGCAGGCGATCGCCACGGCCAAACGGTTGGGCGCGATCGTGCATGCCTACGACGTCCGGCCCGCGTGCCGCGAACAGGTCGAGAGCCTGGGCGGAAAGTTCGTGGAACTCGAATTGGAAACGCAGCAGTCGGAAGATCAGGGCGGTTACGCCAAACAACTGGACGAAGCGTTCTACGAGAAACAACGAGAATTGATGGCACGCGTCGTGTCGGAGAGCGACGTGGTGATCACTACCGCCGCGATCCCGGGCAAACAATCGCCGCTGCTGATCACCCGGGCGGCGGTCGAGGGCATGGCGCCGGGCAGCGTGATCGTCGATCTGGCAGCCGAACGAGGCGGAAACTGCGAACCGAGCCAGGCGGGCCAGCGAGTCGTCCACCAGGGGGTCGTCATCCATGGACCAACCAACCTGGTCAGCGAAGCACCTTACCACGCTAGCCAAATGTACTCGAATAATATCACCCGTTTCCTGCTGAATATGGTCAAGGACGGCCAGTTGGCGATGGACATGCAGGACGAGATCGTTCGCGAAACCTGCGTGGCCCATGGCGGTCAGGTCAACCATCCGCGAATCCGAGAACTGCTGCAACTGCCTCCCCTGACGACGGAAGAAGAAGCGGAAGAGCCCGAGGCCAGCACGACAGATGACGCCCAACCGCAGGATCCACCGCAGCAGGGTTAGTCGCTGGTCCAGCGGTCGTAGGGTCACAAACAAAACGTTGAAGAGTTGGAATCAGAACAAAAGAAAGCCGGAATCTGATCTTATGGTTTGCCTGAAATCTTGCCTGGTCATCATCCTATGCTTGGTCGGCGCTTGGGGACTGGCCGATGTCAGCCGCGGTGCCGATTCCTCATCGGACTCGACACCAATCCTCGCGTCGGCAGCACCTACCGCTACCGCGCCCGTCCAGCGGGACGAGGATTCGTCTTCCAATGGAGGACTCACCGACAATCAAGTGAAGGGGCTGATCGCCAGCCTGACGATCTTCGTGCTGGGGATCTTCGTCGGCTTCGAAGTGATCACCAAAGTGCCGCCCACACTGCATACGCCGCTGATGTCCGGATCCAACGCGATCAGCGGCATCACGCTGGTCGGGGCCGTGGTCGCGGCGGGGGCCGGACAGGGAATCCTGGCCACCGTGCTGGGCACCCTGGCCGTAACGCTGGCCACGGTGAACGTCGTCGGTGGTTTCCTGGTGACCCACCGCATGCTGCAAATGTTTCGCAAGAAGTAGATTTTCTCCTGAAATCACAGCCATCCAACGGAAGCTCTCAACGTGTATAGTTCGGTCATCGTTCCGCTTGTTTATCTGCTGGCAGCCGCCTTATTCATCTTCGGCTTGAAGAACATGTCGCATCCGCGGACCGCCGTACGCGGCAATCTGCTGGGCGCGATGGGGATGCTGATCGCCGTGCTGGTGACAGTGCTGGACCCCGCCAACGTCAAGACCTATTACTTTGTGGCCGGCGGCATTGTCGTGGGTTCGGTGATCGGGGCCGTGCTGGCCTTGAAGATCCAAATGACAGCCATGCCCCAGTTGGTCGGCCTGTTCAACGGTTTTGGCGGCGGCGCTTCGGTGCTGGTCGCTGGAGCCGAATTGGTACGCAGCGCCGGTGGACAGGTCAATCCGTACGTGATGCTGACCGCCACGGCACTTTCCGGAGCGATCGGCGCCGTGACGTTCTGGGGCAGCATGGTCGCGTTCGGCAAGCTGCAGGAACTGCAGATGTTCAAAAAGCCGTTCCCCATCCCGGCACAGCAACTGATCAACGCGTTGCTCGCGCTGGTGCTGCTGAGCGTGGCGGGGGCGATGATCGCGGGCGGAGGCAACTACGCGGCGCTGTACTACATCGGGATCGTCCTGCTGGCCTCGGTGCTGGGGGTCTTCCTGGTCAACCCGATCGGGGGCGCAGATATGCCGGTGGTGATCGCCCTGCTGAACTCCTACTCAGGACTGGCCGCCGCGGCGACCGGGTTCGTGATCGATAACAATGTGCTGATCATCGCCGGTTCGCTGGTGGGTGCGTCGGGCCTGATCCTGACCAAGATCATGTGCAAGGCCATGAACCGTTCGCTGGGCAACGTGCTGTTCGGCGTGCTGGAGGCCGGTGGGCTGGCAGGCAGCGCGGACGAGATGTATGCCAATGTCCGCAGCACCTCGGCCGATGATATCGCCATGTTGCTGGACGGTGCTCAGCGAGTCGTCTTCGTGCCGGGGTACGGCATGGCGGTCGCCCAAGCTCAGCACGCCGTACGCGATCTGGGAAAGTTGATCGAAAAACGCGGCGGGGTGGTCGAATACGCCATCCATCCGGTGGCGGGACGTATGCCGGGCCACATGAACGTGCTGTTGGCCGAGGCGGATGTCGACTACGAACAATTGAAAGAGATGGACCAGATCAACCCCACGATGGAAACGGTCGACGTGGTGATCGTGCTGGGAGCCAACGATGTGGTCAACCCGCTGGCTCGAACCGATCCCAAGTGCCCGATCGCCGGGATGCCGATCATCGATGTCGACAAGGCGCGGACGGTGATCGTGGTCAAACGCAGCCTGAGCCCCGGGTTTGCCGGCATCCCCAACCCGCTGTTCGCCATGGACAATACCCTGATGTACTTCTCCGACGGACAAAAGGCCATCCTGGACATCGTGGCCGCCATGAAGGAGCTGTGAGCAGGGGCGAACAGCAACCGGGGACGCTCGATCGAGGATGAACGATAGCAGGGTCCGGCGATGGACAGCCAGAAAGACGAACGGCCGCTGAGCGTTTCTGAATTGACGTTGCAGATCAAAGCGGCGTTGGAAGCGGATTTCTCGACGGTCTGGGTCAGCGGCGAACTGTCGAACGTCTCGCGTCCGCACAGCGGGCACGTCTACCTGACGTTGAAGGACCAGGACGCCCAGATTCGTGGCGTCATGTGGCGCAGCGTCGCATCGCAACTGGCGTTCGATCTGCGCGATGGAATGGAAGTCGTCTGCCGAGGCGGGATCGATGTCTACCCGCCTCGCGGTGCGTACCAACTGATCATCCGGCGCATCGAGCCGTTGGGGATCGGGTCGCTGCAACTGGCGTTGCGCCAATTGCAACAGAAATTGGCTGCCGAAGGCCTGTTCGACCCGCAGCACAAGAAGCCGTTGCCGCGTTTCCCCCGCCGTATCGCCCTGGTGACCAGCCCGACGGGCGCGGCGATCCGAGATTTCCTGGAGGTGCTGCGGCGTCGTTGGCGAGGCGTCGATGTGTTGGTGATCCCGGCTCGAGTCCAAGGTGAGGGGGCCGCCGCCGATCTGGTTCGCGGCATCCAAGCCGCCAATGCCTTGCCCCAGGCACCCGATGTGCTGGTCGTCACCCGCGGCGGCGGCAGCCTGGAAGACCTATGGTGCTTTAACGAAGAACCGGTGGTCCGAGCCATCTTTGCATCGCACATCCCCGTCGTCTCGGCAGTCGGTCACGAGATCGACGTGACCTTATCCGATCTGGTCGCTGACGTACGCGCCCTGACGCCCAGCGAAGCGGCCGAGCTGATCGCGCCCTCGGCCGAGCAGCTTCGCGAGCAACTGGCCAACCACCGCCAACGTCTATCCGCCGCCTTGCGGGGCCGAGCCGCCATGGGCCGAGCCCGCTTGGACGCCCTTGCCGGACACCGCGCGTTCCGCCGACCCTTCGACCGCATCCAGGATCTGGCGCGTGGCATCGACGAACTGGATCTGCGCGCGAGCCGAGCCATACGTTACCTGCTGGACCGTTCCCGCGAACGTCTGCAAGGTGCCGCCGGACGCCTGGAATCCCTCAGCCCGCTGGGCGTCTTGCAACGAGGGTACAGCTTGACCCTCCGCACCGAAGACGAAGCCCTGGTCACCGACCCCCGTCAACTGGAGATCGGCGATTCGATCACCACAAAACTAGCCGCAGGCACCCTGATCAGCCGCGTCGACAAAAAAGAATCCTCCGCCCACTGAAATTCCGCAGAACCCGGAACCAACGCCGATTTCCGTTCCGACGAGAACGATCCTCCCCGGGCGAGAGCTCTCAGAA
This sequence comes from Planctomycetaceae bacterium, assembly GCA_007695205.1. Lineage (GTDB taxonomy): Bacteria > Planctomycetota > Planctomycetia > Pirellulales > Pirellulaceae > SKKK01. The sequence goes on along the minus strand of REEF01000345.1, from coordinate 254 downwards.
ATGTAGCCGAATTTGCCAAAATTCGGGGAGCGGATGCGTGCGGGGGCGTCGTAGCCGAATTTGCCAAAATTCGGGGAAGCGGATGTGTGCGGGGGCCTCGTAGCCGAATTTGCCAAAATTCGGGGAAGCGGATGTGGTTCGGGGTTGTCACTTCTCACTTCTCACTTCTCACTTCTCACTTTGCACTTGGTGCTTGGTGCTTGGTGCTTGGTGCTTAGTTTTCAGTACTCCCTCCACCCTCCACCCTCCGACTT
>REEF01000882.1 GCA_007695205.1 Planctomycetaceae bacterium | reverse complement strand
CGGGCGAGTTAAAGCTGCGATTGCTGGATGCGAGGATGGGCAGACTGCGTGTTCCGGGATGGTTATTGGATCCTTTATCGAGGGAGATTGTCTGGCGAGTGGTTGCCGACTCTGAGTCGGCGGAAGTGATTCGCGCCATCCGGTTGCTGTACGTTGCGGAGCAAGGCGTGACGGTAGTCATCGATCGCGAATCGATTCGGCAGCGAATGCGCGAGTTGATCCTGCGACTGGGTGCTCCCGATCGGGCGGGGGGAACGGTGCGGATCTATGTCGAGCGTTTGTTGGCGGCGGCCGACGAGTTGCCGGACGGCGAGCCGAAGTTTGCTGGTCTGCTACGAACCGCTTTTGATTTGGCTCAAGATCGCTCGCAAGACGGAGCAGACCCTGTGCAGGAGAACCGAGCAGCCATTTATGCGTTGGGGATAGTGACGGGGCACGTGTACGTCGAATGGGCCGCCGGTCGGGTGCTGGATGCCCAGTTGCGCAAGGCGGTCGGACGGCACATGGGTCGAGCAACGGTGCGAGGCCGAGCCGATTGGGTGCGCCACTACGCGGTCAGTGCGGCGTTGGCCATTTGGTCTTCGGAGAACGCCAGCGATGCTGCGGGATTACTGAAGGAAGAACTGGATGCGGGACCGGGCGGTAGCGGATTCTCCTTTTCGGATCTGCTGGCCAATCGGGCCGGCACGACCCTGGCTATGGCTGCCACTGCCGATCCGGATTCCGCGCGCCGCATCCAAGAATTTCTGGCTGGACCTTGGCACCTGGATCAAGTTTTCCCTGAGGCGGCGGATTTACCTGAGGGTTTTTCAGACGCCCAAATCGAGGAGTACTTCGGAGGTATTGGCGGCGCTCGCTACCAGCAGATGATCGATGAAATTGAAGCACGAGTAAGCACCACTTATGCTGGAAAAATCACAGGATCAGGCAGGAAATAATTAAGGAAATGGGGGGGTGATTCGAGGAATGCCTGAGCTGAGAGGCGAAAAAACGAATGTTTCAAGGCTTCTTCTGTCAGGATTGCTCTCCCGGTGGTCTATACCGTGCAGAGTACCAATCGTCCTGCGTGGTCGCGACAGCGAACTTCGTGGGGTTCCAGGTGAACAGGTGATGCTAGCTAATTGAAGGAGTCTGGGTTACTTTCTGTGCCTTGGTCCATGCTCGCCGAGTTTTCGTCGGGCGCAGACCGGTTGCGGACCATGTCCAACCAGTCGAGATAAGCCTCAATCTCATGGATGGGCATACCCAAAGACATGGCGACTTTGACGGCTTCGCTCCGTTCAAGGAAGGACTCGGCATGTTCGAGTAACAATTTGGCGATTTCGTGCGTCATAACATATTGCAACCTATCGGCAATGATACGGATAGCGAGCGATTTTATGCAATACATCCTTAATTATAACCGGAGCATCACCAGTTTGATGCCGTTATTCTGGTTAGTCGAACCTACTTAAATTGTGTTATTCAGGCTGTTTCCGTTGGGTCTGCATGCGGGAGTGCACGAGGATTTTTTACGATGGGACAGTTTCCACCGCGGCCGATACACAAATCGGTCGGGGGCTAAAAGAGCAGAAAATGGATCTGATGATGTATCATGGGAAACGGATCGCAGTGGTGATCAAGCGCGGTGGTGGTCACCAAGTCTTTCGTTGCACAGCGGTTTCCCAGCATGATGAGGACCTTGGTCCCATCTTGCGAATCCCCCTCGAATACGAGGAAAAGGCCCTTCCAGGGAATCCTGTTTTCATTCTTAAGGGAATCGAGTCTTCGGAGTGTCTGGTCGAGGACGATCGGTATGGATGCGATTTCCGCATTGATGTGGCGATCGCAAACAACTCGGACCACGCCATCCAAAACGCAAACTAGGCTCTACCCAAAAAAAATAGAGATTCCGCTGGGCTCCGTCAGAAAAGGCGTCTGCCCCTCTCTGGGCACCCCGTTTTTTTTGAGTTTTCAGCGTTCCCTTCAGATAGAGCCCCCTTTTCTGAGCAATTCTTAGCCAGCCGCAACAAGGAGATTTCCGTGTCCAAAGTGCGTTTTCTGTTGATTGGCGGTTTTTTGGGCGCTGGCAAGACGACGTTGATTGCGCGGCTGGCTAGGTGGCATTGTGACCAGGGGCGCCATGTGGGGATCGTGACCAACGACCAGGCGGCTGATCTGGTGGACACACAGATGCTGCGGGCTGCTGGGTTCCAGGTGGGCGAGGTTGCCGGTTCGTGTTTTTGTTGTGATTTCGACGGTCTGGCCGACGCCGTGGCGCGGCTGGAGACCGATCGGCGTCCGGACGTGATCCTGGCGGAACCGGTGGGCAGTTGTACCGACATCGTAGCGACGGTGGTCCAGCCGCTGCGGCATTTGTATCTGGATCGGTTCGACGTGGCGCCCTACGCGGTGATCCTCAAGCCCAGTCATGGACGCAAGATTTTGAAAAGACAATCCCGCGCGGGATTCTCGCCCAACGCCGAGTACATCTTTCGAAAACAGTTGGAAGAGGCCGATCTGGTGATCCTGAATCGGATCGATGAACTGACGGCTGGGGAAGTGGACGAGCTGGCCGGGCTGATCGCCGAGGCTTATCCGGGCGTTCCCGTGCTTCGCGTCTCGGCGTTGACCGGCGAGGGTTTCCCGGCGCTGTGCGAAGCGTTGGACCAGCAAGGCGATTTCGGACGACGCATCTTGGATTTGGACTACGACGTCTACGCGGAAGGGGAAGCGGAACTGGGCTGGCTGAACAGCAACCTGCGAATCTCGGCAGCGTCGACCGTTTCGCTGGACGAGCTCAGCCTGCGGATCGTCCAGCAATTACAGCAGGAACTGGCGACCGAGCACGCCGAGCCGGCTCATCTCAAGACGATCGCCATCGCGGACGGCCAGCATGCGGTCGCCAACCTGGTCAGCAGCGACACGCCGGCCTGTCTGTCCTTGGCTTCCAGGTGTCATTCGCGCGAGGCCCATGTGATCATCAATGCTCGGGTGGCCATCGATCCCCAGCGGCTGCAGCAGCATGTCCAGACAGCGGTCCAGGAAGTCTGTCGATCGCTCGAGGCATCACCAGAGTTCCTGCGCACCCAGAGTTTTCGGCCCGGCCGCCCCAACCCGACTCACCGCTACGTCTCAGGGGTCAGGACTTGACTTATAAGCTATCTTTTTCCCTTTCATAGCAAGGCAGCGGACTGCTGCACGAGAGCCGATCCATCAGACGGGGAGCACTGTAGCCGCGTTTCCGGATATCTTCCAATTTCGTTCGTAACTGGGCAGCTTTTTCCGGATGCTCGGAAATCAGGTTCCTCTCCTGCCCCAGATCTTCCCGAAGGTTGTTCAACCATTCGCCGTGAGGGTTGGGTGGATAACCCCGCCAGTCCGGCTCGTTCTGCAGCGCGCCGGTCGGCGCGTCGATATACATCCAGTCGCCATGTCGCAGCCCCCAGGGCCTGCCCCAGGTACGATGCACGATCGTCTGGCGGCCGGAAGTCTCCGATTCGCCACGCAGCAAAGGCACCAGGTCGTAGCTGTCTTCGGCAGCGTTGTCCGGCAACGAGTACCCTACCAGCGACGCCACGGTTGCCATTACATCGATTTGGCTGATCAGTTCGTCGCTGACTCGCCCGGCCGGGACCACGCTCGGCCAGCGAACCACGAACGGCACGCGGTGTCCGCCTTCCCAAACGTCCCGCTTCAATCCGCGTAGCGGTCCCATGCTGGAATGGCCATGATTTTGGATCCGCGCATACGCGATCGACTCGGGTCCGTTATCGCTGCTGAAGATCACCAGCGTATTCTCGGCGAAGCCGTTGTCTTCCAACGCCTGGAGCACCTGGCCCAGATGCGCGTCACTCTGGTGCATGAAATCGCCATACGGGCCGGCCTCGGTCGATCCCTGAAACGCTTCGATGGGCACAACCGGCGTATGGGGCGAGGTCCACGACCAGTACAGAAAGAACGGCTGGTCTTCCCGTTGCTGCCGGATCCAAGCCACCGCTTTTTCCGTCAGCCGCGGCATCACCGCATCCAGACGCCAACCCGCAACCATCGGACCATGGCGGCAATCGTGACCGGCCCCACGCTGGCCCGCTTCGCAATCGGCCGTCGGTTCCGGAATCGGCGTGAAAGGCACCGTCGGTGCTTGCAGGATCCGGTCATTCTCAATCCACGTGTAGGGTGGAAAATTCGGTACGTCGTCGCCGAAGTACTCGTCAAAACCATGATCGAGCGGCCCCCCGGGGACGGGTTGCGACCAATCGTGCGCGTCGGGATGATTCCGATCTTCGATCTGCGGGTTGCGGATCGCATCCCAGTCCCAACCCAAGTGCCATTTTCCGATGCACGCTGTGCGATAGCCTTTTTCTCGAAGCATTTGGGCCAGCGTCAGGCGGCCCGCATCCCACCAAGGCCCTCCCCAACTGCCGACAATCCCTTCGCCTTGTCGCCAGTGGTAGCGTCCGGTCAACAGCGCATAGCGACTGGGGGTACAGACACCGGAGGAACTATGTGCGTCGGTGAATCGCATCCCCTCGCGGGCCAATCGATCCAGATGCGGGGTCGGGATTTTAGAATCGGGGTTTTGCAGGCTGAAATCTCCATACCCCTGATCGTCCGTGTACACGATCAGGATGTTGGGCAGACGCGCTGGCTTGCCCGCATCGGCTGCGGCCATGGAGGCCGGGTAGAGGGCCACCACCATCACGAATGTCATCTTCCAGTCAGCCCAGGTTTGCTTGGCCATTTCGAACGCTCCCTTCTTGCCGGCAGTTTCACGGAGTTCCAACAACCGCGGAAGGCTCGCCGTCACCTCCGCCGCCGACAAACACAGCCGACCACGTGGTCGGAAGTGATTGCCCGGGCCCTACCAGGCCTGTCGTGCGGCAGGCACGGTCAATTCTCCTGCCTTGGAGATTATGACCCTGTTTCCCACCCCCTGCAACCATCGGTTCCGAGGAACTTGCGCATGCCAGGCAAATCCTTGGGGGCCGCGTCCAAACGTTTGCCGAAGTTCACGCCATGCTCGGCCGTAAGCACCGTTCGAGAAATAACTGACGGGGTTTCGTTTCATGCTGTTAGACCGACCGCGCGGACTTTGCTATATTGGTGCCGTATCCAAGGAGTTCGCCGTTGGAGTGTTTTGGGAACCATGAAAATGAAACATGCAGTTTTCTGTTTGGGATTGATATCCGCCGTTGCTGCCGTTGCTGCGGGTGCCCAGGGAGCAGACGCTTGGGTCACCGTCAAGCCGGAGGAGTTTGAAGAGGCGATCAATAATCCTCTCAAAGGGTTCCGCAGTTATCACCGCAACGGGTACGGGCTGATCGAGCGCCGGTACATCGGTTGGAACTCGATTGAGTTCAGCGCCGAGGATACAGTCGAGCGGATCATCGCTCGCACAAACGAGATCACGCGTCGCGGGGGCAAATGTTTCGGCGAGCTGAACGTCAAACTGGTGCCACGCGTGTATTTGGACTGGGACGGTACCCTGGGCACGGCGCAGCGTCCCAAGCAGCATTGGCCTGCGGACATGGCTGAATTCGACTACGACAGCCCCGCGTTCCACGAGCGTCTGAATCGTCTGATCGCGAAGCTCGGGCAGGCCTGGGATGACGATCCACGCATCTTCGCCGTCCAGATGGGACTGATCGGCTACTGGGGCGAGCACCACAATCCAGCACCGACCCAGGCACAGCGACATCTGTTGACCGATGCTTTTCAGAAGGCGTTCAAGAACAAGCCGATCCTGGTGCGGCACACCGACGCGGAGTTCATGGAGGCGGGGTTCGGGATCTACTACGACACCTTTGGCTACGTGGGCCGTGAGCCGCCTGACGGGGACAAGCACCAGTTCCCCTGGCAGGCGACTCACGTCTACCGCGACATCTGGAAGCATGCGCCGATCGAAGGCGAGGTCGAATACAACTGGCAGAAGGATCGCGAGGAAGCCGATCCTGAAGGGACATTCGGGCGCACGCCTGATGAGACGATGACGGTGCCCGCCTACCGCCGATACATGATCGACAAGATCCGGCGTTACCACGCGAGCTACCTCGGTTGGATCTCGGGGTATACATCAGACGATCCGGCGGTGCTTGAGGGTGCGGCCGAGCTGCAGAAGGCCTTCGGGTATCGTTTTGTGATCGACTCATTGAGTTACCCCGAGACGTGCCAACCCGGCGGGGACATGCCCGTGCGGATGATCGTCCGCAATACCGGAAGCGCCCCGTTCTATCTGAACTGGCCTGTGGCCGTGGCTCTGCTGGATCCGCAGACCAGAAAGCCGGTGTGGTCGGCCCCGCTGGACGGGATCGATATTCGCCAATGGCTTCCCGGACAGGCCTGGGACAGCGATGCTTTTGCCTACCGCATTGCGGCGAAGCAGTACGACGCGTCGGGCAGCGCCAAGCTTCCGTTGGAACTGCCCGCCGGCGAGTACCTCCTGGCCATCGGGATCCTCGATCGGCAGGGCGGCATGGTACCCAGCGTCCGTTTTGCCATTCAGAACTATTTCGCCGGGGGCTGGCATCCGTTCGGGTTCATCGGCGTGGGTGCTGCGCCGCGCGACACGGCGTTGAAGGACGTTGTGTTCGACAGCCCCGCCTTCGACCGCACGCTTTCGTACCATGTCCCGGCGGAGCTTCTGGCCGTTCGGCCGCCGCCGGCGCCAGACATCACTCCCGTGGCGCGCTGGGAACCTGATCCCCAGGTGGAGTTGATCGATCCGTGGCGTTATTGGACGCTGGTCCGGCGATCTGACAACATCGAAAAGCGGGTCAGCGCGGATGGACCGGTGGAAGGCCCCGCTGGACGACGTGTGCTGAGCGTGGTGGGCGACTTCGGGCGCGGAAGCAATCTCAGCTACACGTTTTTCAACCACGGCAAGATCGACCCCGGCCGCTATCGGTTTTCATGTCGCGTCAAAGGAACGCCCGGTTTGACCGTGCGTTTCGATGTGGCCGACGGTTGGCGTAATGTCATCAACGGAGTCGCCGTGCCCCTGTCAGCCCAATGGCGTGAACATCAGATCGAGTTTGACATCAAGGTCGCGTTTGAGAAGGAGACCCGTCTGCGCTTTGGCCTGCCCGCCGATGCCAGCGGCCAGTTCCACTTGACCGACCCCCGTCTCCGGAAGATCGACGGAAACTGAGAAGACGAGCGGGCGGCCATTCTCTAAGCTCAGGTCCATTCGACGGTACCCGAGGTGAACGCCCGTGTGTCCTGTTGGGTGTCGATCAGCAGACGGCCCTGCTGATCAATGCCTTGACAGTACCCGCAGGTTGTTTGCGTCTGGGTCCGCAGGCAGACCCAGCGACCGGTCAGCATGCAGAACGCTTGCCAACGCTGCAGGATCATCTCGGGTCGCTGCTGCAGCATTTGCAGCGATTGGTCGAAATCCTTCAGGATGTGCAGCAGGACGTCGCCCCGTTGGCAGGGCGCGCCACAGGCATCGGACATCGAGATCGCGTTTCGGCGGAGTTCTGCGGGTGCGTCATGGAACGAGTTGTTTACGTTCACGCCGATCCCGACCACGCACACGTCGGGGGGGTGCGACGGCAACTCGATCAAGATCCCGCTGACCTTGCGATCGTCTACATACACGTCGTTCGGCCATTTCAGTTGGACCGCTGACGAACCGAGCCAACGGCCGATCGCGTCGCGGACCGCGATTCCAGCGGCCAGCGCCAGCAGCGAACGCCTGGCCTGGGGCAGTTGTCCGGGGTCCAACGCCAGGCCCAGCGAGAAGGTCAGGGCACCGTCGGAAGACCACCACCGATGATCGCCTCGACCACGCCCTTGCGTCTGACGGTCAGCCAGCACCAGCATGGGTAGCGGGCCGGTCGGCGGCTCACGCAATCGCTGCAGGGCGAAATCATTGGTCGACGGCAGCTCGGCGTGATACTCGATTTGCCGTACGGACGTCTGGGAACGGATCAGGTCCGGATCGATCATCGAAGCTCCACCATCACGCAAAGCCGGCAAACTCTGTACTAGGTCCTGGCATCACCGGAGCAGGGGCGTGGGAGAATTGGTAGGCTTACTGTTCGGCGGGGGGGGCAGATTCAATGTGGGACCGGCTGCTGCCGTACGTGCGTTCAGATAAAGACGCAGCAACTGATGCACCGCTTGGAATTCCGGTCGTCCGGCCAACGCGGCGAACTGTGGGTCCTTCGCGACGGTATCGAAGCGAGCCATCGTCTGTTGCAGTGATTCGACATCCGGCGGGTCCGCACCCTGCTGGATTCCGGCGGGCAGCGCCAGGAACTGTCTCCAATGATCGTCCAGCAGATTCTGCAAAGGTGGGGAAGCGGCGACCAATTGTCGACGCAGATCGGCCTCGGATGTGCCCTGCATCGCGACAACGTTACCGGCCAGCGGCGCTGACGCCTGGGGCTGAGGCCTTGGTTGCGCGGGGACAGTTCGGTCGGTGTGCCGAGCCACCGTCTCCATCAAACGAACGGCCGATGCGGGGATCGAGTTGGCAGCTTGGGGATTGGCCAAGTTGGGCGGACCGCCGGCTTGGTAAAAGGACTGATTCGCCGCCTGGTCGATTTGCAGCATCGAGCCGTCCAAGGAGACACCGGCGAACAGACCGCGACTACGACTGTAGGAAAGGATCTCGGCTCGTAATTGTGAATCGGTCGCTGCCGCCGCCTGACGGCCCACCGGTCCTGCGGCTGCCGCCGCATCGGCACCGATCGTGAATTTCCCATTCATCAAGCCCTGAACGCTCCGCGGCGTCCTGAACACCAAGATCACATCGGTCGCCTGCAAACCGACCTGCCAGCCAACGCTGCCGCCGGTCAACGAGACGAACGCGGGCGGTTGCCAAGCTCGGTGCTGATCACGCACCATCACCACGCCGCGGCCATGACGCACGCCCACGATAAACCCGCCCTTAATCACCCCCGGGACGATCGCCAGGCCATGGGCATCGGCCAGCAGATTTTGCGGGATGCTGGTTGCCGAGGTATTCATAATCTCGTCCAGCACGCTGATAGCGGACAGAACCGTCTGCTCTGCTGGGGACTGGGCCGACGAGGTCGATTCGATCCGGAGACCGACCACAAGCAGGACAACAATCAGCAAAACCAAATAGCGATTCATCGCATAGAACTCCTTTTCTCATGCCAAGCCGCACCACGTACGCATCCGGGTTATTGTAACCCATAGTGACGATGAAAAACAACGCGAAATTCCGCGCACGCCAGCACTGCTAGCTTCCGAAAACGGATCAGCCCTGCTGTGACAACGAGAACCATTCGTGATCCTTTAGGCTCTGTCAGAAAAGGGGGGCTGACCCTCTCCGGGCACACCGTTTTTTTTGAGTTTTCAGCGTGCCCTCCAAAAGGTCAGCCCCCTTTTCTAACAGAGCTTAGCTCCAGGCCAAATACACCAGCACGACCACCAATACCAGGATCAGCCCCCACAGGTAAGCCGAGTTGGCGAGGATCGCTACGACATTCCTCTTGGACCTCTCGTGCCGTTCTTCTTGCGTGCGAGGATGCACGGAGGTACCGTCGGAATGCGTTTCCCTGGGTTCATTGTTTGGACTTGTATTCATCACAGACTCTCGCTTTCTATGTCTGATCGCCGGACATTT
>REEF01000280.1 GCA_007695205.1 Planctomycetaceae bacterium | reverse complement strand
GAGGGGACGAAGCCCTGGGCGAACTGCGACGGCTGCTGGCATCGCATCCAGAGCAGCGCGAGCAAGTCGCCCGCGACGAGGACTTTGAATCGATCGCCGATCGACCCGAATTCCGGGAACTTCTTGGGCACGATGGCCAGAGGTTGCTTAATGCATAGACTCGACATTCGATCCGTTTGACAGGAAGCGCAGATGGTCGCGAGCTGCTTGGTATTCGATCACCGCTTGTTGTACTTCGGGCGGCAGCGTTCGCGAATCGGTTGCGTCTCGAGCCGCTAAGCTCAGAAGCATGGACGGGGATCGAGCGGCAACGAACAGCGATTCCAAGCGGTGGCGAAGCGGGAAACGATTCCTGCGGTCGAGTTCCGCGCGGTGCGATGCCAGAGTTTGTACCAGATCGGTTTCAGCAGCGACGAGCTGCTGAGCCGCTTGTCGCGCTTCCGCGTCGCCTTCCAGATGCAAGGCCACGACAAACCGTCGTTCGCCGCACGTGATCTGGTCGTCCAACGATCGGACCAGGCCGCGGTCGATGCCCGTTGCGGTGCAGTGCAGATACGCATCGCCGCCTCGCCATCCCACAGGGACTTGCAGCACGACGCGAAATCGCCGAGCGCCTTCGAGGGTCGAGCTGCGGGAGGGTCGAATCTTGTAGTAGACCCCCCGCCCCCGCTGAACGGTGCCGCTGGCCGTGACCGCCATCATCTGCGGGACCAGTTCGTACCTGGACGAATCCATGGACTTTTGGCCCACGTCGCCGGAAGCCGTGACCTTGCCGGGCCAATCCAACGGACTGGTCAACACCGCGCCTACATGATTGGACTTTTCGGCACGCTGTTCCCGAGTCACATTGGTGGCTTGGTCACTGGCCAGCCGCGTCTTCGGCCAGTAATCGGCCACCGAAACGTCAGGCGACTGGACTTCCAGCCGGTAGAAAAACTGCAGCAAGTCGTCTTCGCTGCCCTGCATCAGTAGTGCAGAAACCTCGAAACGCGCTTCGACCAACCGTAGATCCGGTCGAGACGCCAGGAATTCCGCCGAGGTCACATCGCGGCATGCTATCACCGGATGCATGTCGAAGTGTACCTGGGGCGACTGAGCCACAGCAGCCGAGCAAACGAAGCCTGCCAGCAAAACATGCAGAACGGCAGAGAAACCAAACACGCGAAGGGTCAGGCCAGAAAACATAGGCGAGAAACTCCCGAAACAGATGGCACGGGCATCCCGCCAGTGCGCGTCACCCCTTCGCATCCCGCGAAAGATGAAGCGAAACTCACTAGCCGTATCGTAGGCAACCGACAGCAAGAGTCAAGGTTGGCAGCCGGGATCCTGTAGCCGAATTTGCCAAAATTCGGGACTGGAATACTGGAATACTGGAATACTGGGCTGGGGGACTGGGGACATAGGTTGGGGGAGATGTCGGCGGGTAGTTGTTCGTTGTTCGTTGTGTGATGGTGTGATGTGTGAATGGGACCGATCAGACGGATGCGTTTCTTCTGTCTATTGCGTACCGCCACCCGAATTTTGGCAAATTCGGCTACAGGGCGACGGTCCGAATTTTGGCAAATTCGGCTACGGGGTACCAAGCACGGTCTCGCACCGCTCGCATCTACTTGCGAGTGCGACGGACGTGCAGGTTGACCAACAGCGGCGAGATCGGGGCGCCCAGCGGACAACCTCGGCCCTGGTCCCGGTTTCGTGTACTGCGCGACACGCGGCCGCGGGCGTCGGTGTACTCGATGGGTGCGATCAGCCACATTTTGATCAACTGCAGCAGGTGCCGGTCGTTGATACGACGGGCCAGCGGTTCCATCAGCGCGTCGTGCGGAATCGAATCGAAATACTGACTCAATTCCATCTCGTCCATCTCCGTCCGCCCTGTCTTTACCAGTCGCTGCACGTGTCGGATGGCTGCCAGCGAGCCTTTTTCGGTCTCGTAAGCATACTTTTCCGGCGGCAGATCGGCCTCGAAGATCGGCTCGATGATCAACAGGACCGCCATTTGCACCACGCGATCTCGGATGGTCGGCAAATGCATTCGCCGCATCTTCCCCCCCGGCCTCGGCGTGTCCACTCGACGCACCGCCGCCGCTTGGTAGTGCAGGGCGGCCAGCTCTTCTTCCAGTTCGTCCAACCAGTTGTTGACGCCGGATTTCTCGATGTCGGCAAAGGTCTGGCCATCGACGCCCGGCCCACCGCCATTGGTGCGGCATTGATGCCAAGCGGTCTCCAAGACATCCCGTTGACACACCTGTTCGTACAGCGCGTAGAACCGATGGTTTGGCGAATCCATCGCCCGAACATGTTGCGATTCCTGCAACTTCTGCACGCGACTCGAAGGTCTCAAGCTCATCTCGCCATCCCCCCATTCTTGATTCATGGGCGTATCGAGTGGAGCGTTTTGAACGTCCGGCACAGCCAGCGATCTAATCGAACGCCGCCGTCAATTCTTCCAGTAACACGCCCAATTCTTCCAGCTTCGCGCGCTCCTCGCGAGCTACCTTGTGGAACCCGAGGATCCCGCCCGCCGCTTCCGCAACAAGCAGGGCTCGGTCCAGCATATCATAACGCATCGTCGCCAGGCCATCTTGTCGAACAACGATCACCCGGGCGGAACCATCGGTGGTTCGTAAGTGTACGGCGCCTGCAGGCCCAAGGGCAGTCCCAGGGTCCAGTAGGTCAGTAAGAACACGGTCCACAACACCAAAAACGTGATCGAATACGGCATCATCATGGCCGCCAACGTGCCGATCCCCGTCTTTTTCACGTAACGCTGACAAAACACGACCACCAAAGGAAAATAGGGCATCATCGGCGTGATGATGTTCGTCGACGAGTCCCCGACTCGATAGGCAGCCTGAGTCAACTCGGGGCTCAATCCCACCAGCATCAACATGGGCACGAAAATCGGTGCCAACATGGCCCACTTGGCCGAAGCACTGCCGACCATCAGGTTCACACACGCGGTCAAGAAAATAATGCCCACAATGGTCATCCCCGGGGAAGCACCGGCTTGCTGAATCGATTGGGCGCCCTTGACCGCGATCAGCACGCCGATGTTCGAATCGCGAAATGCTCCGATAAAAAGCGCGGCGAAAAAGACCAACACCAGGTAGTAACCCATCGATTCCATCGAACGTGTCATCCCCTTGATCACATCCCGATGCGACTGGAACTTGCCGGAAATGTATCCGTACACCACGCCGGGCACCAAGAAGGCGAGAAAGATGATCGGAACAATGGATTCCATCAGCGGGACCGGAGGGTCCGCCGAGGTCAAGGACCCATCGGGAGCTCGCATGGCCGAATCGACCGGCCAGACCCAAGCCACCAGGCCCACCAGACCCAGCAGCATAACGCCCAACCCGCAGAACATGGCGATCTGATCGCGCCGATTCATCGCTTCCATCCGAGGCATCTCGTCGTCGTCGCCGTCCACGGCCGTGGCCCGCAATCGCGGTTCGACAACCACATCAGTCAGGAACCAACCCACCAAAACGATCAGCAGTGTCGACCAGGCCGTGAAGAAAATGTTGCATAACGGATTCACCGACTGGTCCGCCGCTACCAATTCGACGCCCGATTGGGTGATCTTCGCCAGCATCGGATCGATGGCCGATGGGATAAAGTTCGCGCTGAATCCCCCGGAGACGCCTGCAAACGCCGCCGCGATGCCAGCCAGCGGATGTCGCCCGGCCACGTAGAACATGATGCCGCCGATCGGGACCACCAGCACGTATCCCGCGTCGACAACAATATTGCTGATCACGGCCGCCAGCAACAAAATCGGAGTCAACAACATTTTCGGGGCGATCGCCAACATGCTCTTCAAACAAGCGCTAATGAAGCCCGAATGCTCGGCGATCCCCACTCCCAACAAAGCCACCAACACCACGCCCAATGGCGGAAAACCTGCGAATTCATCCACCATCCCCGTCAGAAAACGAACGATCTTTTCCGACGACAATAAATTGACGATTTCGATCGGTCGGCCGTAGCGAGGGTCGACCTCCTGGAACACCATCCCCGAAAGCCACCAGGACAGAACCCAGGTCAATAACATCCCGATCAAAAAAAGAACCGCAGGATCGGGTAGTTTATTGCCCACCCGTTCTAACAGGTTTAGCGCCGAAACCAGACATCCTTGGGGTTGCGTCGAGCCTGGGCGGCCGTTGCCTGCTTCTTCCTGCTGATTCATCGTGACTCCATGAATGACAAGAACCATCCTTCCGCTGATTATGATGGCGCACCGTCCGTGGAAAATCAAGAGTCCAGCAGCGATGATCGCAGCTCGGGCCCCCGCTAGACGAAACGATTAGCCGAATGGGGCTACTCCCCGATTGCCTATAAAGTGGCAGCTTTGTCCTCTTGGGGGTACTTCTTGACTCGACATGCCCAGTTTCTTTCCGCCAAGCAGTTGAAACTATCCCGTTTTCAACGTAGTTTAGTGAGTTTGCTGAATCACTCGTGATCCGAGGATACTGGGATGCGATTACGCGATCTATTGGACGAAGCGACAGTAAAGGTGCCCCTCGAGTCTGTTGACAAGGAGGAATGCCTGGAAGAGATGGTTGACTTGCTGGTTCGGTCCGGACGGATATCCGACCGTCAAGGGGCCATGCAGGTTCTGCTGCAACGCGAGGCGCAGGCAACCACAGGAATCGGCAAAGGGATCGCGCTACCGCACGGTAAACTCGACTCGATATCCGAGCTTGTGGTGGCGTTAGGCATATCAAAGGAGGGAATTGAATTCGATTCGGTGGACGATGAACTGGTGCATTTCGTGGTGCTGTTGCTGGCCAGCACGGCAGCGACCGGGTCGCATCTCCGGACGTTGGTCGAGGTGGCTCGGCTGGTCGAGGTTCCCGGTTTTTTTCGCAAGGCTTTGGACTGCAAGACATCGTCCGAGCTGCTTGATCTGATCGATTCGGAGGAGTAACCGTGCCGACCGAAATGCCGATGACCGATGTGATGAGGAAGGTGTTGGAGGCCGAGGAGCAGTCCACGCATCTTCTGAAAGATGCTGAAGCCGAAGCGTTGAAGATCGGGGACGAGGCTCGTCGGCAGGCTCACGAATCGGTTCAGAAGTTGCAGCACGAGACAGCAGAGCAAGCGCACGCGATCGTCGAGACAGCTCGTAGCGAAGCACACGAGGAACGAAAACGACAACTGGACGAGGCGACGCACGAGATTGAATCCACGGTCCGATTGGATGATGCGACTTTGCAAAGTTTGACGGAAGCCTTATTGCGTTGTGTGAGCGGAACGGCCTAGCGCGCAGAGATCGATCACCCTTATGCCCACAGCACCCCTGCCCAATCTCGATTACCTAGTGGCCCGATTACATGGGCGACGCGGCCAGTTTGCCGAGACGGACAAATTGGATGCGCTGTGCCGTCTGCGGAGCATGACGGATCTGGTGCGTGCCGTGAGTCCTCGAACGCGATTTACGACCGTCATCGATTTCCAGCACGGGTTGATCAACGAAATGGTGCAGGAACTGGGTGGCTTTGCCGCACAATTGACGGGCGCCGGTGCCGCTTTGATAACTTGGATGCGTGTCCGGTGCCAGCTCGAGAACCTGAAGGTGATGGCGAGAGCCTTTACAACGGGCAAGTCCTTGGAAGTGGCGCGGCGTTATCTGGTTCCCCTGCCCGACGACCTGTCGTTGGACGTCGAAGCCTTGTCAGCGGCGGATGACGCCGAATCGTTTGCGATGGCTGCGCCCGTGGGCCTGTTGCGGGACGGACTGGCCTACTTTGCTCCGGCCTATGACGAAACGCCCAGCCCGGTCGTGCTGGAAGCCGCATTGGATCACACATATTTTCATGAACTTTTGAAGCGGTCGCGAGCCATGCCGGGCACCGCTCGCAACGATTCGCTGATCATCGCCAAACAGGAAGTCGACACGTTCCATCTGATGCTGGCGGCTCGAGGCTGCTTTCATTACGGACTGCGAAGCGACAATTTGGAAATGTTTCACGTATCTGGCGGCGGAATCTCGCTCGATCGATTTCGCCAGATGCTGGACGCGGACACGCTGAGCGACGCGGTCGGTCTGGTCAGTAGCCTGATGCTGGATACGTGGCCATGCGCCGAGGGCCGTTATGCGTCGGGCACCGCAGATTGCAATGCCGCCATGCTGGAATCCCTGGCCTGGAATCGCTATCATCGGCTGGCTCGACGAGCTTTCCGACGCAATCACATGGGCTTGGGCGCGGTGGTGGCGTTTGCCGCGATCCGCCGCATCGAGGTTGCCAATTTGATTACCCTGTCCGAAGGAATTCGTACCCATATGCCCTCCGATGCGATCCGCAGACGCCTGATTCCTCGCAACACGGAGGCGATTCATGTTTAGTCCCGAACCGATGGTTCGAGTCAGCGCGATGGTGTTGAAGCGGGACGAGCGCGCCCTGCTGTACGGACTGGGCCGCGCCGGTGTCGTCCATCTGGCTCGCACCGAATCGGATCTGCCGGACGCCGAACCCCCACCGTTGGACGAGAGCCCGGCACTGGCGACGTGCGAAGAATTGACGGAACGAGTCGAAACGTTGATCCGGGTGCTGCGGATCCCCGAGGTCCCGCCGGTGGGCGAACCCGTGGCGATGACCTTGGACCAGGTAGACTTGCGGCTGACACGCATCGAACGGACCTCCGACGAGATCGCTCGACGCGGCGCGCAATTGGAACAGCAGTGGAGCCGGGTGACGATGCTGCTGGACCAGCTTGCGGCCTACGAAGATCTGGACCTGCCGCTGGAACAACTGGCCAAGTTCGCGTTCCTGCATTTTTCCATCGGCACCTTACCGGACCAGAACTTCGAGGCGTTGCGGCGCACGACGGACGAGAATGTGGTGCTGCTGCCTTTGGAACTGCGCGGCGACCGGCGGCCCATCGTGGCCGTGACCAGCCGCAAAGGTCGTTTCGCATTGGACACCATGCTGCGCGAGGCCGGTTTTCAACACGAACGACCGCCGACCAAAGAAGGCACCGATATCAAGGAACTGGCGGACGAAAGTCGCGCGGAACAACGTCGTTTGGCGATCGAGCTGGAAACGGTGCAAGAGCAGCAGCATGAATTCGCGCGCAGCGTGGCTGGCGAACTGGCCAAACTGCGGCAGGAGGTCCGTGAGGAATATACGGTCCTGCAGGCTCAGCAGAATTTTGCCAGGACCAGCACGGCCGTGTTGATCGCCGGCTGGGTGCCTGCGGAACATGCCGAGTCGCTGCAGCAGCAGTTGAAGCAGGTGACCGGCGAACGCTGCGTGATCCGCATCGAACAACCGGACGATGTCCCCAGCGAACAGATCCCCGTGTTGATGCGGCAACCGCCTTGGCTCAGGCCCTTTTCTGCGTTGGTTTCCGGATATGGCCTGCCCGGCTATCGCGATGTCCAACCCACGCTGATGGTAGCGATTACCTTCATGCTGATGTTCGGGGTCATGTTCGGGGATGTCGGCCACGGGGCCCTGCTGGCTATCGGCGGGCTGAGCGCCATGCTGTTGCTGCGCGACGAAAAGAAACGAGATTACGGGGTGCTGGTCATGATGGCTGGGTTATCCAGCATCTTTTTCGGCTTCATCTACGGCAGCTACTTTGGCCTGCCGGCCCTGCACCGCTATGCGATCTGGCACGAACCGCTGGATGATCCCGTGACACTGATGATGGCCGCCATCGGAATCGGCGTGCTGATCGTCAGCTCGGGGATCGTGATGAACATCGTCAACATGTTCCGCCGCGGCGATATCGTCGGGGGATTGTTGGATAAATTCGGCGTCGTGGGGATCATCTTTTACTGGGGCAGTCTGTTGTTCATCGTTCGCTACTCGATGCTGGACGCCATGGGCCTGGCCGGATTGGTGCTGGTGGTGGCCATCACGCTGCCTCTGTTGGCCATGACCGTCAAGGACCCCTTACAGTATGCACTTAGCGTACTGGCCGGGCGGAAGCCCCATTCGGATAACCTGCTGGTGGCCTTCGTGGAATCGTGGATCGAGGCGTTCGAGGCGGTCTTGTCTTACTTGGCCAACACGATCAGCTTCGTCCGTTTGGCGGCGTATGCGATGGCCCATGCGGCGATCCTGATGGCGACGTTCGCGATCGCCGAAGCCGTGGGGGACACGCCCGGCATCGGGCTGGTGTTGTACGTGATCATCGCGGTGATCGGAAACCTGATCGCCCTGATCCTGGAAGGCGTGGTGGTGGCCGTCCAGGTCTTGCGTTTGGAATACTACGAGTTTTTTGGGAAGTTTTTCGCGGGAGATGGCCTGCCATTCAGGCCGTTCTCCTTCTTCGACAAGAAAGGGTAAAGGTGACGTGATGCAACGAAGGCGTCTGATAACAGGGGCCATCCTGGCCGGTATGCTGCTGATTGGTTCGGTGGCACCGGCCGCAGATCACGAGGCGGCGATGGATCCGACCATTCGGCACGGGGACGTTTCGATGACCGAGGTCTACTTCGCCGTCGGGCTGGCGACCGCCGCCGCCGTGACCGCATCGGTCAGCATCCTGGGTGCCGGTTTCGCGGTCGGCAAGATCGGATCGGCCGCGTTGGGCTCGGCAGCCGAGCACCCGGAACTGCTGACTCGCAGCCTGTTGTTCGTGGCACTGGCCGAAGGGCTGGCCGTCCTGGGATTTGCCGTGGCGATGCTGATCGTGATGAAGATCCCCTGATCGACGGCGATTTCCCCTGGGAGCAAGCTGGGGCGATGACGCCAGCGCGGAGCAACCGATGAAGTTTTTTTGTATCGGCGATGAAGACACCGTCCGCGGGTTCCGGCTGGCCGGAATCGAGGGATACGTGGTGTCCAACCCGGAAGAAGCGGAAGCCGCGTTGGCAAACGTGGTCCGCCGCCGAAATGCCGGGGTGGTGATCGTTACCGATGCCGTTGCCGCCGAAATTCGCGAACAGGTCGATGAAGTCCGGCTGAAATGCGAGCGACCGTTGCTCGTGGAAATCCCCGGCCCCCAAGGTCCGATCGCGGGACGCAAAACGCTCCGCCAACTGGTCCAAGAGGCGGTCGGTATCCGTATCCAAGAGTAATCACAGGAGAACTGATTAAGGTGGTCCAGTCCGAAACCGGTTCGCATAACGTGCTGTTCGACGAGATCATCGCCGACGCCCAACGCCAGGCTGATCGCTTGGTGCGCAGGGCTCGACGTGAATCGAAGATGATGGTCGACAAGGCGGTATCCGAATGCGAACAACAATGCCAGGAAAAACGCGAGGCAGCCGCCGCGGCTGCCCAACGGCAGCGGATGCTGATCCTGGCCGCCGTGCCGGTCGAGATCGGCCGGTTGCGAGCCATGCGAGCCGAGCAGGAACTGATGGCCCTGCGTGATGCCGTTCGCGACCGTCTGCTGGCTCGTCAGGACTTCGATTATGGTGACTGCCTGCTGACGTTGGCGGCCGAGGCGATTCGGCAGATGGAAGGGGATGCATTCGTGCTGCAACTGGCTTCGCAGGATATCGAAGAGTATGGCCCGTCGCTGGCTGCCGGCGCGGCCGCGAGTGCCGGTCGACCGGAGGTCAAGGTGATGATCGATCATCAGGCTGTCGACATCGGAGGCGGCGTCGCGGAGCGGGATCCTCCAGGGCGGCAGGTCTGGGATAAC
>REEF01000440.1 GCA_007695205.1 Planctomycetaceae bacterium | reverse complement strand
GACGGGCGCGGCGGTGATGGGGGCAATCGGTGATCTGCGAGACGATGGCAAAGGCCTACGGACCTGCAACGGCTACCTGACATCGGCCAAAGCCTTTACCAAGTGGCTGCGGAACGAACGAAGGACCCCCGACGATGCTCTAATCGCTCTGGCCGGATTCAATGCGGCAACGGATCGGCGATACATCCGGCGGGAAATGACGCCCGAGGAACTGGCCTACTTCCTGGCGACGGTGGCCGATTACACAACGCCGATGCATAATCTGCCCGGACCTGATCGGGTGATGGCCTATCGGGTAGCACTCGGCACGGGGTTTCGATCGAAGGAACTGCGAAGCCTAACGCGGGAATCGTTCGATCTGGACAGCGAAACGCCCACGGTGACGGTTCAGGCCGGTTATTCGAAGCGGCGACGGCTGGACGTTCAACCGATACGGCAGGACCTGGCCGACATCCTACGGCCCTGGTTGGCGGACTATGAACGCGATGAAAGGCCATTTGCCAAACTGCCCGAGGCAACGGCCCGGATGCTTCGCGATGATCTGGATGAAGCCCGGCGGCGATGGCTGGATGAAGCGGAAACGGACGCCCAACGACTCGAGCGCGAACAATCGGACTTCTTGAAGCACATGGATGCTGCGGGGCGGGTGGCCGACTTCCATGGACTACGGCACGCCTACATCTCGGCAATCGTGGCGGGCGGGGCATCGGTCAAAACGGCTCAGGAACTGGCTCGGCATTCTACCCCCGTTTTGACGATCGGCCGATACTCCCATACTCGGCTACACGACATCCAAGGGGCACTGGACGCCCTGCCCGACCTGCAGCCCCAGGCAGCCCCGCAATCGGGCAATCAGGCCCTGCAGGCAACGGGGACCGATGGCGGACATGATTCGAAAGTGGCAGCATATTGGCAGCAGTACAGCAACGAATCGACACATAAAGCTGCGGAAAGCTGCGAAACGGACAAGCAGGCCCAGAATTCGGGCGATGATCGTAACACCTTGCCTATCAAGGATTTAAGCGGGGATTTACGGGAACCTGCGAGACGTGACGGGCAGAGGCGCCGGGGGGATTCGAACCCCCGATGGCGGATTTGCAATCCGCTGCCTTAAGCCACTTGGCCACGGCGCCGGGTACCTTATCAAGAGAGTATCGGACAAAATGGGTTCGGTCAATAGGCTTGACGGTCCAGTTTGTCGTCGATTCATTGCATGCAAGGAACAAAATATGCCGTTCGTTTGCCCTTGGTGGGGGGGATACTTTATCGATAACCGAGTGCGGAAATGGTTGCATCCGCCCGAACAAATCTTGGAACCCTACTTGCGACCGTCGATGACTGTCCTGGATTTTGGGTGTGGAATGGGTTTTTTCTCGATCGCGGCGGCACAGTTGATGGGGGATTCGGGCCGGGTGGTGGCGGTGGATTTGCAGCAACAGATGCTGGACGTGTTGCGGAGGCGAGCGGATCAGGCAGGGGTGGGTGACCGGATTCGGACGCATCGGTGCGAGGCCGATGCGCTGCTGTTGGACGAACCGTTCGATTTCGCGATGGCGTTCTACGCGGCTCACGAGGTGCCTGACCAGCCGCGATTGCTCCGCGAAATCCACCGCCTGCTGCGGCCCGGGGCCCAGTTCCTTTTGGTCGAGCCCGTCGGGCATGTCAGACGGCACGCTTTTGCCAGGACGCTGGACCAAGCGGTCGAGGTGGGTTGGGAAATCGTCGATCGTCCGGCCGTGCGTTGGAGTCACGCGGCCTTGTTGGTCCGGTGAGGATCTGGCGGCAGCCGATTCGCTGGATTCTGACTATGCAAGGCACTCCAACGCGGTGTGGGGCGTGTCTCACAGCTTCGACCCCGGTATACTAGCCGCTTGGCGTTCCTAAGGTTTCAAGTCTTTGTTGCAGGAAACGGGTTAGATGAATCGACGTGTTGTCGCATTGCTTGTGCTCTCCTTCCTTTGGTCCATGCGTGCGGCGTTGGCCGCCGACTCGGCACCATCAGAATTGACGATCGAGCGGATCTATTCGTCGAATGATTTCAACGAGGCCTCGTTTTCCGCGCAATGGCTGGAGGATGGTGTCTACCTGACCCTCGAGCGGGCCGAGGGCGATGCGGGCGGCCGGGATATCGTCGCCTGGCAGGCAGAAACCGGGGAACGAACGGTTTTGGTCAAGGCGTCGCAGTTGGTGCCCGAGGGCAGAGAACGTCCGCTGGCCATCGATGGGTATCAGTTTTCAGATGACCAATCACACGTGCTGATCTTTTCGAACGCGCAACGCGTCTGGCGCCGGAGGACTCGCGGTGATTACTGGCTCCTGGATCGGTCCACGGGATCGCTGCGGCAGTTGGGTGGTGATGCCCGGAGCGCTTCGTTGATGTTCGCCAAGTTGTCGCCGGCGGGCGATCGAATCGCGTATGTGCGAGAGAATAACTTGTATCACGAGAGTCGCAACGGCGAGGAGATCGTCCCGTTGACCTCCGACGGCTCGGCCGATGTGATCAATGGCACGTTCGATTGGGTCCACGAGGAAGAGTTCGGGTTGCGTGACGGGTTTCGCTGGAGTCCCGACGGAAAATCGATTGCGTATTGGCAACTGGACACCACCAACGTGCCGGAATTTGTAATGCTCGATCACCTGTCCGGATCGTACCCGCAACTGCGGCGATTTAAGTATCCCAAGGCCGGCGAGCGGAATGCCACCAGCCGCATCGGTGTGGTCACGATCGCCGACCAGCAGACTCGCTGGATCGACATCCCCGATCACAGCGACGACCATTATCTTCCACGGATGCGGTGGGCGTACAATTCCAGTGACCTGCTGATCCAGCACATGAACCGGTTGCAGAATACCAACGATGTGCTGCTGGCCGATGCGGTCAGCGGTCAAGTGAAGAAGCTGATTCGCGAACGGGACGAAGCGTGGATCGACGTTCACGACGAATGGTATTGTTTGGAGGACGGACGGTTCACGTGGATCAGCGAACGGCAGGGCTGGCGTCACCTGTATCTGGTCGCTCGATCGGGCGAAATGCAACAGGTGACCAGCGGCGATTGGGACATGATCCGCTTGCTGCACATCGACGCGGAACGAGATCAGATCTACTTCATGGCATCGCCCGACGACCCGACCAGACGCTACCTTTTCCGAGCCGGATTGGACGGCAGTCAGGTTCAGCGGTTGACTCCGGAAGATCAACCGGGCGTGCACAGCTATGAGCTTTCGCCCGACGGCCGCTGGGCGATTCACCGCTATTCGTCGTTTGATACGCCACCGCGGGTCGAGTTGATTCGGTTGCCGGAACACCGGACGGAGCGAGTGCTGGTTGACAATCAGCGATTGGCCGAGCGGCTGGCTGCGTTGGCTACATCGCCGGTGGAGTTCTTTCGAGTCGATATCGGCGACGGGATCGAACTGGATGGTTACTGCCTGAAGCCAAGCGACTTTGACCCTCAGAAGAAATATCCCTTGTTGATTTACGTTTACGGCGAACCGGCCGCTCAGACCGTGCTGGACCGCTGGGGCGGCAAGGGGCAGCTTTGGCACCGGATGATGGCTCAGCGAGGCTATGTGGTGATGAGCTTCGACAACCGCGGAACCCCGGCTCCGCGCGGGCGGGCGTGGCGCAAGGTGGTCTATCGCCAGGTCGGCGTCCTGGCGCCGACCGAGCAGGCGGCGGCTTTGACGCAGGTGCTGGAGGATCGTCCGTACCTGGATGCCCGAAGGGTTGGCATCTGGGGCTGGAGTGGCGGGGGATCGATGGCTTTGAACGCGATCTTCAAGCACCCTGAGCTGTACCATACGGCCGTGGCCGTGGCCCCGGTGGCGGACCAGCGTTTGTACGACACCATCTACCAAGAACGCTACATGGGCCTGCCGGACGATAACCTCGAAGGCTACTCCAAGGGTTCATCGATCCATTTTGCCGAGCGATTGGAAGGGAACCTGTTGCTGGTCCATGGCACGGCAGACGACAACGTGCATTACCAGATCACCGAGCTGCTGATCGACGAACTGATCCGCCACAACAAGCCGTTCACGATGATGGCCTACCCCAGTCGCAGCCACTCGATCAGCGAACGTGAAAATACCACTCTGCACTTGCGAAATCTGCTGACCGAATATTTGACCGAGCATCTTCCGCCCGGCCAGAGGGACGCGAGCCAGGGTGTCGATTCGCCGCCAGTAGGATCGCCGCAATGAGGAAAACTGTGCGAGCAAGGAGGTTCGGACGACTCGCCGCGTTGGCGGCTGTCGGCTTTGGTTTGGTGCTGGTCATCCTGCCGCTGATGACTCGCGCTCAGGGTGCCCCAGCATTGGTGCCGGAGTTCGCGTTCGATTCCTTATGGCAGATGGTCCACTGGGCATTACAGGAGCCCCTGGTGCTGTGCTTTTTGATCGTCGGGGTCGGCATGGGCCTGGGATCGATACGGGTTGCCGGAATCGCGCTGGGCACCAGCGGTGTTTTGTTTGCCGGGCTATTGTTTGGGCATTTGGGCCAGGGCCAGGGTTGGGAAGTGCCCGAATTCCTAGGGACGCTGGGGATGGTTTTGTTCGTGTATGCCGTCGGTCTGGGCGCCGGTCCGACCTTCTTCCGCACGTTTCGCGACCAGGGCAAGCAATTGGCGTTTCTGGGCATCGTGACGGTGACGTGTGGTGCCGGGATCGCCGTCTTGATGGCGCGCGCCAGCGGCATCCCAGGCGATCTGGCCGCCGGAGTATTCGCTGGCTCGCTGACCAGTTCGCCGGCGCTGGCGGCTGGGATCCAGGCCGTGGACGAAGCGGGACGCCAGTCGCTGGCCGTTTCCATCGGGTACGGGCTGGCCTACCCGGTGGGGATCTTGGCCGTGATTCTGTTCGTGCAGTTGGTGCCTCGACTGTTGCGAGTCAATCTGGAGGTGGTCGGATACCAATTGCAGCAGCAGATCCGCGGCAAGCAGGCCATCGGCCGATTCCTGATCCAGATCGCCAATCCGGCCGTCTTTGGCAAATCGTTGAACGAACTGGCGTTGCCTGAACGCATCGGGTGGCAGATCACCCGCGTCCTGCAGGACGACCGCCTGGTACCCATCAAGGGCAGCCATGTGTTGCAACCGGGACAGGTCATTTTGCTGGTCACCGACCACCGCCATGCCGATCAGTTGATCGCCATGCTGGGGTACCGCTCGGAAAGATCTGTCGTGATCGACAGCGACCACGACCGAGCGGACGTGGTGGTGACCAGTTCAGAGATGGTCAGCCGTTCGCTGCGCGAGTTACAATTGCGCAGCCGATTCGGAGTGACCATTGCCCGCATCGAGCGTTATGGCGTCACCTTCGTACCCAACGCAGCGACAACTTTCAGCATGGGAGACCGAGTTTCGGCGGTCGGCGAGCCGGCCGGATTGAAGGCGTTCGAACAGGCCGCCGGTCATCGAATCCGCAAGCTGCATGAAACCGATCTGATGTCTGCCGGACTGGGGTTGGTCGTCGGCATCGTCTTGGGAATGATCCCGATTCATATTCCGGGGGTTGGCGAGTTCCAGTTGGGGTTGGCGGGCGGTCCGTTGTTGGCCGGTTTGTTATTCGCCCACTTCGGCCGTTTCCTGGGCATCGTCGGTTATATGCCGACCGCTGCTCGTATGTTGACGCAGGAACTGGGACTGGCTTTTTTTCTGGCCGCGGCCGGTTTCCAGGCCGGCGGTCATTTCGTCCAGATGTTGCGCGAGTACGGGGTGATGCCGTTTGTCATGAGCCTGGTGGTGGCCTTCGTATCGCTGACGGTATCGGCGATCTTCGCCCGTTTCGTCTTGCGGATGAACGTGCTGCAGGTGTTGGGTGGAACGTGTGGTGCGATGACCTCGACCGCTGGGATCGGGGCCCTTTTGAGCAAAACCGACTGTGATGTTCCGGCGACCAGTTACGCAGCCGCTTATCCTGCGGCATTGGTGTTGATGACCGTACTGACTCAATTGCTGGTCGCCGCCTTGGCGTGAAACGTCGAAGGGAAGGAGCCTACGGATGCCCGAATTGCCGGAAGTCGAAACCATGTGTCGCGGCGTATCGGTGATCGTCGGAAGCACCATCACCGGTGCCCATCGGCCCAGGTGCCATTTGAAGCCCATCGCTGTCTGGCCGCGGATCGATGTCTTTCGGCGCCGCGTCATGGGTCGGCGCATCCAGGCGGTTGACCGCATCGGAAAACGGGTTTCGCTTCGGTTGGACAGCGGCGCGGCGGTGGTCTTCGAGCCGCGGATGACCGGATTGGTCCTGCTGGCGGATCCGCCGGACCAGGAGCATCTTCGATTCCGCTTGACGCTGGACGGAGTCCCGGCGGCCGAGTTATTGTTTTGGGATCGACGCGGATTAGGGTCCGTGCGGCTGGCCGCACCCCAGCAGTGGGACCGTCTGTATGGACCCGATCGACTGGGGCCTGACGCCTTGACCATTCGACTGGACCAGTTACATGAGCGTCTATCCAGCAGCCGGCGCCCGATCAAGGTCGCCTTGTTGGACCAACGTTTGGTCGCCGGCATCGGCAACCTGTACGCTTCGGAGATCCTGAACGTGGCAGGCATCCATCCGGCCTGTTCCTGTGATGCGTTAAGTCAGGTTGCCTGGTACCGGTTGCACGAAGCGATGCTTTTGGTGTTAACCGAGGCGATCCGGTACGAAGGTTCGACGTTGGCCGACGGCACGTACCGCAACGTCTTGAATGATCCTGGCAGTTATCAGAACCACCATCGCGTCTACGATCGGGCCGGCCTACGTTGCGGCTCATGCAGCCACGGCATTATCCAACGCATCGTGCAAGCCCAACGCTCCACCTTCTTTTGCCCGAACTGCCAAACTGCAGCCCCTGACCGGTGAAACGAAACGTCCACACCAGGAAAATTATGGTTATTTCCATCTTTTAAGCTGTTTATTAGGTGGGTGGCACCTATTGCGCACCCTTCTTTTTGGTTGGTTTTTAGGTGGGTGGCACCTATTTGCACCGTGCCGCGATCGGTCCGCTAGGCCGGGTGGTCGGCGCCGACGCCGCGGGCGACGACCAGCACGGTCACGCGACTGGATCAGATAGGTGCCACCCATCTATCAGATAAGCAGATAAGTGCCACCCATGTATTTGCCCCCGTTGTTAAAAGATGGATGGCATCTATTGTTTGGTCATCAGAACCATCATCGCGTCTACGATCGGGCCGGCCAGCGTTGCGGCTCTTGCGGCCACGGTCTTATCCAACGCATCGTGCAAGCTCAACGCTCCAGCTTCTTTTGCCCAAACTGCCAAACCAGGACCCCTTGATCGGTAAAACGAAACGTCCACACCATGGCGGTCATGGTCATTCCAGTCTTTTAGGTTGCTTATTAGGTGGGTGGCACCTATTTGCACCGCAGGTATGCCGCGATCGGTCCGCTAGGCCGGGTGGTCGGCGCCGACGCCGCGGGCGACGACCAGCACGGTCACGCGACTTGCTCCGGCTTGGCGCAGGGTGCGGGCGGCTTCGCTGGCGGTTGCTCCGGTGGTCATGATGTCGTCGATCAGCATCACGCGCGCGCCTTGCAAGTCCGCACGTCGTCTGACTCCGAATGCGTCGCGGACATTACGGAGACGTTCGACGGGTAACAGTGTTCCCTGTTTCTTGGTGCTTCTGCGGCTGTACAACCATCCTTTGACGGTGCGAATCGAGAGACGCGACCCGAGGGCTTCCGCCAATAGTTCGGGGCCGTTGACGCCTCGCCGCAACCGCTTCAGCCAGTAGGTGGGAACGGGTACCAGGAGATCGGGTTGATGGTCGCCGATGGTCTGGGACAACGTTTCGGCCAACAGGTAGCCCATCGAGATCGTCAGCGGCTCGTGGACTCGCTGCTTCATCCGAATCACCGCCTCGCGCAGCCGGTCGCGATAGATGCCCATGGCAACGGCCGCTTGGAACGCGTAGCGCCGTTTGCGGCAGCGCGGGCAATCGGGGCCTTGATCGAACGGGTGCACCGGCGCCGCACATCGCAGGCACGCGGGTAGGGTTCTTTCCACAAAGTCCGTACGGCACGGTTCGCAGATCAGCGGCTGGCGACCGGGCCGATCCATGCTTCGTCCGCAGAAATTACACGCCGGCGGCAGCACCAGGTCGGTTCCCGACTGGACCACCCGCGGCAACCAACGGTGCCTGCAGCGTGCCAACAGCTCGCGGGCGAAGACCAGCATGGAACGCCGATCGTTCATGCGTCGGCGTCGAACAGTTCGATGGTCGTTTCGCCGCCGCAATCGAAAACCGACTCGACATTCGTTCGCAACAGACGCTTGCCCAACGCCACCGCCCGCTGTTCCGACCAGCCGCGATCAACCACGAACCGTTCGGCCAGCACCTTGGCCAGGATGCGCTTGTACATGCGGAATTTGGGCAAACCGAACTCCAGTTTATACATGTCGCTGTAGTAACCGATCTGCTTGGTCTGGGGGACGGCTTCCAATCGAGCTGCCAGGTCGTGCTCGATAAACGTGGGCGTATTGGAGTACCACCAGTGCCCGTTGGTCACCACGTTGGGAAAGATCCAGGCATAGCTGGTCAATTCCTGGTTGGTCACACTGGCCAGCACCGATACGGGAAAGGTCACTTGCGGGAAGGCGTTGAACAATGACTGATACTGAATCAGGGAGACTCGGCTGTCGTACAAGTCCTGGCCCTGAAAGACACCGTCGGCATAGACGCCTCGGTTTACGCCGATCATCAGATCGAAGGGCAGTTGGTGTTCCGCGCAGAATTCGGCCAGCGTCCAGAACACGAAGTTGCTGAGCGCCTGGCGGTGCGACGGCGCGGCGTCCATGCCTTGGCTGAAGACATTCTGCAACGCCGTTTCCGCGCGACCTTGCGAAACCTGCTGAGGCGCAAAGTCGGGTGGCAGGCTGATCGCACAGGCGCGGACATCGCGAGCCGTGAAATGCTCGAAGATCCGCCCGATGGCCTCGCGCAACGTCCCCACGCCGTCGATCGATCGGTCGGTCGCCCGTTCCAGCCGCTCGCGCACGGCGGTTCGGCCCAGGTGAAAGACCAGATCATCGGTACGCAAGCACGGGATATAGACGCGAGTGTCGAAGCCCTCCAGCGGGTCATCGAATTCGTTGGTCAGGAACACCGCCTCCAAATGGCTGGCTCGCAGCACCTGGTCGGCCCAGTCGACTTGCGCCATTTTCTCGGTCGCCGTATCGTAGACCGCTTCCCAGTTCTCCTCGGTGATCAGATCGCCTTCGAAACCTAGCAACTCGCGGGCCATCTCGATGAACCAACTGTATTGGATCGTGTTCTGAATCGGACCCATCCGAGCGATCAGCCGAGCGCATTTTTCTTTGGGGTCCAGATCCGGCTGTTCGATCTGATCTTTGGGCATGCCGCTGGAATGAGCCAGTTCGGTGTAGTAGTGGTAGCCCAGCACATCGGCCAGCGTGCGGGACGCCGGGTCCAGCGCATTGATGTGTGTGTGGGGATCGATCAGGATCAGAGCATCCAATTCTTCAAAGATTCGTTGGCGAAGCGCATCGGACATCGGGGTGGTCCCTCGTCAAAAAAACTAGGAAATCTTTTCTGTTGCGGGCGATCGGCGATGGAAAACGCTCGAACGGCTAAGGATCGGCAAAGAAATAACTGTCGGATTTCGTTTGGTGGTACTCAGCGCGA
>REEF01000373.1 GCA_007695205.1 Planctomycetaceae bacterium | reverse complement strand
GGATTTGGCGATCCCCGTCCGTCCACGACCCATGTCCACCGAGGAAGCGGTGCGCCTGGGAAGAACGCTCCAGGACCGGGAACAACGGATCAAAACGCAAGAGGAAGCGATGGAGCAGCAGCAACTGCGACTCCGGCTGATCGCCGAGGACATCAACGCCGAACGACGCGAGTTGGAGAGTCTTCAGGCGACGATTCGGGATAGAGTCGCCGCTGCGGAGCAGTTGGTCGCGACGATCGAACAGCGGCGACAAGACATTCGTCAAGAACGTCGCCAGGCTGAGGAGGACCTGGAAATCATTCGGGCGGGCCAGGTCGAATACCAGGAACACGAGCGCGACAACCTGCGACGCATGTCGGCCTGGTTCCAGAATATGGAGCCGTCGGTGGCTGCGAGTTATCTGAAAGAACTGTCCAACGATGGCAAAATGGACTTGGCCGTTCAACTGTTGGGAAACTTCGAAGAGCGTGACGCAGCCGGAATCATCGAGCACATGAACGATCCGCAGTTGGTCGTTCAACTGACCGAGAGATTCCGGGGACTCCAACGTCCGAAACCCAAAAGGCCAACGCGCTAACGCAACGCTCGGCCTTGCAACGCACAGTACGGGAGGTACGCCTTGCCGATTCCGCAAGTTTTAGAAATTGGGCAGGAATTGCTGCTGATCGCGATCTTGTTGGCGATGCCGACGGTGGTGGCGAGCCTGTTGACCGGGCTGATCATCAGCATCCTGCAAGCGGTGACCAGCATCCAAGAGCAGACGTTGTCGTTCGCTCCGCGGATTGTCGTGGTAGCGGCGACGATCATCATCACGATGCCCTGGTCCCTGCGAATCCTGATCAACTTCACACACCGGATGATTTGGCAGATCACCGAGGTGACCTCGTGAGTTCCGTGAACGATCCTCACTTACTGGTGCTGTCGTTCATGCTGATCGTCGGCCGCGTGGGCGCGTTTGTGGCCACGATTCCGCTGTTCGGGGACAGACGCCTTCCCAACCAAGTGAAGATCGGTCTCGTCCTGGCGTTGTCCACGTTGTGGCTGGTCCAGAACGGAGAGAATCCCACCACCATCACGGCGGTCCGGACGATTGCCACGTCGCATTGGTTGGCATACGTGGTGGCACTGATCTCCGAAATGCTGATGGGCGCTGTGCTGGGGTTCGCCTTCAGCTTGTTCCTCCTGCCCTTGCGGATCGCGGGAGCGTACATCGGTCAAGAGATGGGCCTGACTTTCGCCACCTTGGCCTCGCCGACCTCGGCTGAATCCACCAACGTGGTCTCGCAGTTCATGGAGGCGGTCGGCATCCTTTTGCTCTTGTCGCTGGATGTCCACCACCTGTTTTTGGCAGCCATGGACCTTTCCTTTCAGCGTTGGCCGTTGGGGGCCGGATGGGCGCCTTTGCCTACGTCGGCGCTGATCCATGGAGTCGATCGATCGCACCATCTGGGCCTGCTGATCGCCGCTCCCGTTGGAGTGTGCCTGTTCATTACGATGATCGCGTTGCTGCTCTTGGCCCGGACGGTCCCCCAACTGAACCTGTTTTCGATCGGACTGGCGATCCGCATCGCTGCGGGATTCTGCGCGTTGTTGCTGTTCCTACCGGAAGTCGTGTCGGTGACCCAAGGCGTGTACGCCGACATGACGGGTTTCGTCTACCTGCTGCTGGCAATGTAATCCCGTCCACTCGTCCACCGCGCCGCTCGGAAATCCATCATGGCGAAGAACAACGAACAAGACCGGACCGAGGCCGCGACACCGCAGCGTCGTCAGCGCGCTCGGGAGGAGGGGCAGGTCGCCCAAAGCAACGATCTGACCAGCAGCGTTCTTCTGTTCACCGCGACCATCTGTCTGTGGTTCTCCGGCCCGGCGATCGGGCAGACCTTCCTGCGTTCGATGCGGAATTGGTTGCGGGCCAGCGAGCGACCTTCCTGGGGGCTGTGGGAGACTCAGGAAATGGTTCACATTTCTGTGTCCGAGGGTGGTCAGATCCTCGGCGTCTTGATGGCCCTCTTGTTCCTCGTGGGACTCGGGGTGGTGGCCGCGCAGGTCGGATTCCACATCACCTGGAAACCGTTGACCCCCGACATCGGGCGGATCTCTCCCGTTCGAGGCTGGCAGCGTCTGATCTCCGCTCGTTCCCTTGTGCGCGGCGGGCTTTCCGTCGTTAAATTCGTCCTTCTCGCGACGCTGGCGCTGTGGTTGGTCTCTGCAGCGAGGGAAGGTATCGGGATGACGGGCGTCGGTACGCTGCCTCAGGCGGTGAGCTTCGCTTGGAGTCTCACCATCCGCCTGGGCTTGACGATCTCGATCTTCATGATTGTCGTAGGCCTGATCGACACCCTCTATCAGCGATGGTCGCACGAGCGGGATCTGCGGATGACCCGACAGGAAATCCAACAAGAGCGTCGAGAGGAAGACGGTGATCCGCACATGCGAGCCCGGATCAAGAAAGCCCAACGCGAAACCGCGATGCGGCGGTCGATTCAGGCGGTACCTGGGGCCACCGTCGTTGTGACGAATCCCACCCACTTCGCCGTCGCCTTGAAATACGAACCTGGCGCCATGGCGGCACCGCGGGTGGTCGCCAAAGGCACCGATCTCCTCGCCCTGCGCATCAAGAAAGTTGCCAAGGAAAACGGCGTGCCGGTGTTGGAACGGAAAGTCCTGGCACGTGCGCTGTATCGCCAGGTGGAAATCGGACAGGAAATCCCCCTGGACTTCTACCAGGCGATCGCGGAAGTACTGGCGTTTGTCTACCGCGTTGGGCAAGCGGCATGAGGTTGCGGGCGGCAGTCAGGCTTGACAGTCGACCGCCCCGGCCAAGGACAGCGACGAACCCGAGCCGCGTTCCCACTCGACCGCCTCGGCCGCGACGGCCCGGAAAGCATCGCGGAGAATCGTCAGCACCCGCACGGCGGATCGGAAATCGTCGCGCCGGACGCATTCCAAGGCATGGAAGCACAGCAGCGCGGGCTGCGTGGCGATCTCACCATAACCGGTGTCAATGCCGCCCACGATGGCGAGCAGAATGCGCTGCGCCCGCAACGACTCCGCCTGCCGTAGCGACTCGTCACCATGCGACTGGGCGTCTTGGCACGTCTCGATCGAAGTCAATGCCGCATCGTACAATTCGAGCAGCATCTCGATTCTCGTCCATCCCTGCGCGGTCTGGCCGCGATAGATATCCGCTGCTGACATGATCGTTCTCCTGGTCCGTGCGTGGCGATAATCGGTGTTCCGGGCAGCAGCATCAACCCCGCAAGCCCGGCATACTGGTGAGAAATGCGTTCAACGAGCCGCTGACTTGTTGAAGCCGGCTCATGGTGGACTCCAATGCGGCAAATTGCCGCAGCAAGGCCTCGCGTCGTTGATCGGTTACTTCGGCAACCCGTGCGATGCTCGCATCGATCGAAGCGATGCGATCCGTGTAAGCGTTCTTGGCGTGCTGAAGATTTCCGTGAACCGGATCGAGTAATCTACTCAGCTCATGTTCCAGCCGCGAGGCGACCCCCTGCGTCAAAGTCAGATTCGCATCCACGCCGGGCTGGACCTGCGCTTCGCTCAGCGTTACTTGGACTTGCAGTCCGTCCGTCGTGGCGTTGCCGGCCTGGCCGATCAGCGTGCGCCCGGTTCCCGTCGCTGCCTCCTCGACCCCGTTGACCAAGAACCGTCCCATCACGTCTTGACCGCGGCTGTGCTCGGTTCCCTCCAGACCCAGCGGCGCCAGCGCGCTGCCCGAGATGATCCGGATCTCCGAATCGGCGCCGTAGCGCTGAGACCTAAAGCGGAGATGGCCGTCTTGGACAGCGACGCTGACCGGACTGCCGATCAGCTCCGGGTCGTTGCGAAGCGTCTCTTGGATCAGTGCGGCCAGCTCCTGACGCGTGTATTCACCCGGCGCCAGCTCCAAAACAGCGGACGCCTTTCCGTCCACCTTGACCTGCAACGTGTTGTTCTCAGTGGTCAGTTGCGTGACCGTGGGCAGTGCCGTTGCGGCGACGACCGATGCTCGCGTTGCCGGCGAAGTGATGTCCACTTGAATGGGATGATTGGCCACCTGCGTCTTGGAACCGGCCAGCAGGAACCGAACGCCGGGATTGTCGCTGACGCCCGTCAAACCGAACAACCGTTGCAAGCCACCAAGCTCTTGGCCCTCGCCGGATGCGGACATCGCCGCGTCCAGTTTGGCGTTGTCCAGGACCAAACGCCCCCGATCCGTCACGCTGATGCCGATGGCAGTCAGGCGGTTCCATTCTGACGGCAGTCCCGCAACCGTCCCCATGACGGCGCGGCGAACCGTGTCCTGGATGTTGACGACGGAACGTTCCCCCAACAGCGGACTGGATTGCTGGGCGGCTGCATCGTAACGCACTTGGTCGTCGATGTATCCCATCAAGGAGTTGAAAGAATCGACGAAGTCCGTGACCGCCGTTTTGACCGCCGATGTGTCGCGTGACACCTGGAACCGGATCGACCGAGCCGGATCGGCTTCGTGCAAATTCAGCGTGATCCCGCGGATCACGTCGTCGATGATATTCGAATCGTGCTGGATCACCAGCGCCCCGTCACCGCTGCCCAGCAGCACCCGGGCATCGGCCGCCTCTTGCAGAGCGGGGCCGGAAAAATCGGGTCGGACTTGCTCGCCGTTGCTCTCCGCCAAGTCGTTGGTCACCGAAATCGCGTGGCTGGCGCCGGTTGCCTTGGCGGTCAGCATCAGACGGTACGGCGTGGCGCCGGTGCGGTCGTTGATGATCGTAGCCGTCACTCCAGCGCCGGAAGCGTTGATCGTGTCCGCCAATCCCCGGAGCGTATTGTTGTTGCCGTCGATCGATAGCGTCACACCCGGCGAACTGCCGATCTGAATGGTCAGTTCACCCTGCGTGATCGCACCGTCCGGATCATCCAATCCGCCTGAGGCGATCTGATGGGCGCGGGCCAGGCTCTCAATCGTCAACTCGTAGCTGCCGGTGGCGGCTTTCGAGGAAGCCGCCGCCGTCAGACGCTCGGGATCGCTGACGTCGATCGTCCGGTCCTCGAAGACGCTACGGCGCGTACTCGCCAGCCGGCCCAAAGTGGTTCGGAGCGATAGCAGCCGAGCTTCGATCCCGGTAAAAGCCGCCTGTTTGGTAAGGATCGTCTCTTTCCTGGCATCCAATTGGGCCACGCGCCGCTGTTGCATCGCCAACAGGCCGTCGATGATCTCCGTGGTGTTCAAGCCGGTGACGATTCCGTCGATGGATGCCATATTCGTTCCTCGGTCAAGCGGTGGGTAGACCTTGGGAAAAGGGACCGAACGTGGGAATCGCTTCGGTAGGAGGATTCCCACGTTCGAAAACCCGGTTCTTCACGCTTCCCCAACCAGGAGCTAACGAAGCAGCGAAAGCACCATTTGGGGCATCTGGTTAGCGTTGCCCAAGACCGCAAGTCCCGCCTGCTGCAGGATCTGCTGCTGGGTCATGTTAGCGATCTCCACGGCAAAGTCCGTATCGCGAATCACGGACTCGGCCGCCACTGTGTTCTCCAAGGTGGCCCGGAGATTGTTCGCGGTCGATTCCAACGTGTTCCCCTGGAAGGCCCCCAACGCACCACGGGTCGTCGAAACGTCGTCGATGGCCTGATCGATCACCGCAATCGCGTCTTGGGCTTTGCTGGCTGAGGTGACATCGATCGCCGAAAGGCTGCCGAACTGGTTATTCACGAGGCCGACGCCCAGCGAGGAGGAACCCATGTTGCTGACACCCAGCGTGACGGTCTGGTTTCGATTGGCGCCGATCTGGAAGACCAGCGAGTTGTCGGTGACCGTCACCTGGCCCTGGGCGCCGGTGACCGACAAGTGCGCATTGGCGGCGCCGGTCTGTGCGGCCAAGGAGATCTTCACATCCATCGTGTTGCCCGCGGTTCCCGTCAAGACGTTCCCCGTTCCCATCGCTGCGTTGCCACCGATCGTGCCCTCGATGTTGACACCGGTGTCTGTGAGGGCGGAAATTCCGACCCCCGTGCTGTCCGGCTCGGCCGCCAGGTTCGAAACCACGCTGATTTCGGCGGCGGTGCCGAAGTTCTCCGTGTAGAACTTCGTCGCGGTTCCGTCCACGACCGCCACCACACCGGTTTGTCCGGTGAATTCGTTCACGCGGGCAACCACCTCGGCCTGGGACATGCCTGTGTTCAAGGTGACGCTCACGCCGTTGATGGTCAACACCTCGTTGGCCGCTAAGGCAGCGGTCTGATCGGTTCCGGCGCTGACCGTTGCCCGTTCGGCAGCCGTGGCAATGTCGACGGCGTAGGTGCCGGCAACCGAGTTGTCGGTAGCTTTCAGCACCGTAACGTCCGCACCGGTCGCCGTGGCGGAGACGCCCGCCGAGCCGTCCAGCAGTTTTTTCGAGCCGAACTGGGTGTTGTTGGCGATACGGTCGATGGTGTCCAGGGCGTTAGCGATCTCCGCTTGATTGGCCGCTTGCGCGTCCGCGTCGTTCACTCCGGCGTTGGCCGAATCCAAGGCCAGACTGCGGACCTTGACCAGCAGGCTGTTGATCTCGGTCAAGGCGCCTTCCGCCGTTTGGACCATCGAGACCGCTTTGTTCGTGTTGTCGATGGCAGTGCTCAGCCCCGCGATCTGCGCCCGTTGCTTCTCGGACGTCACCAAGGCCGCAGGACCATCTGCTCCCCGGTTGACCTTGAACCCGGACGACAAGCGCTCCAGCGATTTGGACAGCGCGTTGGACGTGCGCGTCAGGTTGTGCTGCGCGCCGAGGGCCGGTACATTGTTGGCAATAACAAGACTCATTCGCGATCACTCCTCATGCTTGGCTACGAAACCTGACCGAGTCCATCCCTTGCGCCTGAGCATCCATGTTTTATTGGCGGATCGTGTTTCTAAAAGATTTTGGCGGCAACACGACGTTGCCGCACCGAAAAGTCTGAAAACAACTTGTACGGGAATCTATCAGTCCCCCAGGATTCGCCCAGCCAGCCGTTCCGCTGCGGGTCGATCCAGGTACTGCTGTGCGTCGGACATTCGCTGCTTGACATCTGCGATCACCTCTTGTCGCGTGTCTGGCAAGCTATGCAAGCGTTCGGTCCATGCGGCGAGTTCCACCGCACGTTCGTACGTGACCCCTTCGCCGCCCGACGGAGGGGTCGCGAGACGGGGGGAAGCCGTGTGTTGCGGGGGAACCGAAGTCTTAGCGCCAACCTGGGCGATAGCCTGGAGCGAATTCGTGACGTTGTTAGTTTGGGGGATTTCCATGGTTTCTATCCTCCAGCGAAGTTGGTTTCCAGTTACCTACATCGAAGCTTTTTCCGCAGACTTGCCAGTGCTGGCGAAAAAAGTTAAGGGGTAGACCGGAGAATAACGATAAACTGTTACGATTAGCGTGACTATGCGTGTGGTCGCGAATTTGAGGGATGGACCGACGCCGATCGGAGCGGAATACGAATGCGAATATCGCTACAACTCCTTGCCATCATCGCGGTGGTTTACCCCGCGGCTTGGTTCGGGGGCCTGTACGCCCGCCCGTTCCTCGTCCCTGGCACAGCGCCGGAAAAGACCACTCGTCCTGAAGACTCGGCGGTGGGGCTCCATGACATCCCGACCGCCGTCCACCCCGACGGTCGCGGGCCACAGATCGCTGACCAATCGACGCTTCAAGATGCCGACGCCAGCTTCTTTCGCGGTCACTGGGAAGTGGCGAAGCGGCAATACGAAGCACTTGCCGCAAATTGGGACGGGCGACTGCCGGACGCGGTGGCGTTGCGCATCGCGGTTGCCGCTGAGGCGGTGGGGCAATTGGACCAAGCTTTGGATGAATACCAGCGTCTAAGCCAAGAATCGGACAGCGCGGTCATCGCGGCGTCTGCCAAGTTGGGCCAAGCCCGAGTCTGGCATGAACTTGGACGAGGCGCCAATGCCCGTCAGGGACTGTGGACGCTCTTGTTGCAGCAAGAGGCGTATGGCGACTGGGCCGAGGAGTGTCTCGCAGAAGCAACCCATCGGTTGGCTCATCAATTGAAACACGAAGCGTCGCGATCGGAACCCACGGATCTGCTGGACCCGATGGCAGTGGTGTCTGCGCCCAATCCACGCGCGATGACGGAAGTCCTCGGCTGGTTGCTGGAGCACTCGGAAGCAGCGCCGTCCGACGGCGACGACCCGGCGGCAGAGCCGT
Organism: Planctomycetaceae bacterium; assembly: GCA_007695205.1. Classification (GTDB taxonomy): domain Bacteria; phylum Planctomycetota; class Planctomycetia; order Pirellulales; family Pirellulaceae; genus SKKK01. Next base: position 1,486 of record REEF01000373.1, on the reverse strand, counting down.
CGGAACCGCAGACTGCGGCGTTCAGTTCCCGGCGGCTCGGCCCGACCGTTGACGAGCTCTACGTTACGGTCCGATTGGGCAGAATCGGCCTGTTGACGTTGCTTGAACGTTTGGCTGCGGAAGCCGATATCCCGATCGTGGTGTCCGTGACGGCTCGCGATTGCCTGGTTGATTACAACCTGCCTCTCGATGTGCGTGAACTGAAGTTGACGATCCTGCTGGATGGCTTGGCCGATCTCCGGCAACTGGTTTGGACGGTGGTGGAAGACCGCATCGAAATCCACTGTCGCAATGAAGTCGGCGAGGACGCGATCAGCAGTTTCTTCGCACAAGCAGCGGACCGCATGATCCGTCGCGCCATCACCACGTTTCCCGGGCATCATTTGGCGGCGGCTTCCTCGTGGGCGATGGCCGATCTCCTATTCGCGCGGACCGATTTCGAGTCGGCGGTGCGCCGTTACCAACGATTGCTGGACGAGTTCCCGCGGCTGGACGGCCGGGCGGGCGCGCATTTCAACTTGGCGAAATCCCTGCTGGCCGATGGGCGCACGGACGCCGCATTGCGTGCCTTCTTTCACGCCGTCGATCATGGTGTGGGGGATCTGGTCGAGCCTGTGGCGTACCTCTACGCCGGTCGTCTGCTGATCGAAGATGACCAATTGGCCCGGGCAACGCGTCCGCTGGGCCGATCCCTTGCGCTGGCGAATTCGAATCGCTTGCGGGCGGAAAGCGTCCTGGCACTGGCCAGCCTGCATCTTCTGAACGGCAACCCGCATGCAGCCAACCAAGCGTTGATGGAGCACCGGCCGGTGCTGGTGATCGAGCCCTATCGGGATCAAGCGGCCTTCCTGGCAGCCCTGGCGCGATACCAGGCGGCAAGCTCGTCCACCGAGCAAGATAGATCGGCTCGTGGTCTATTGGAAGCCTTGTCGCACGTATCGCCCGACAATTTCTGGGGCGCGTACGGGGCGCTGCTGACCGCAACGGCTTACAGGGAGCTAAGTCTTTACGGGCCAGCCAACTCCATCTTGATCCAAGGTGCAAGCGATGGGAATTTGGGAACCATCCGTGAGCGGATGCTGTTCGAACTAGCCCGCAACCACTATCGCTGCGGCGACCTGCAACCATGCATGGAGGTGCTCCGCGAGCTGATCCTCGGCCGTCGAAGCCGATGGAGCGACCGCGCTGAGCTGTTGCTCGTTCAGTCCGAATTCGATGCGGGAAATGACGAAACATGTCTTCGGCTTTGCCGAGAATTGCTTCGAAGCAGCACGGTGCCCGCCACGCGAGCCGCGCTGCTGGCGATGATGGGCAGGGTCTACCAGCGACAAGGAAAACACGTCGAAGCAGCGATGTGTTTCACCGGCCACCTGCCCACCGTCGATGCGGACATCTCCGTACAAGCCGAAGAACGAGAACCGGTAGACGCTCTCGCGCCGCGAAAAGGACGACAAGATGTTGGTAGAACCTGAATCGAGAATTCGCC
>REEF01000366.1 GCA_007695205.1 Planctomycetaceae bacterium | reverse complement strand
CCTTTGGAGGGCACGCTGAAAACTCGGGAAATACGGTGTGCCCGGAGAGGGTCAGACCCCTTTTCAGACAAAGTCTAGAAGCCACATCATCCAATGGCTAGAATGCACGAAGTTCGGTCTAAAAAGAGAAGTCGTTCACGGTGTACCTGATAAGGGGGGCAATCGCGATGAACCTGTCGGTCGAGGAAGCCAAACTGTTCTACGACCTTTATGCAGCTCTGCTGGCTTTCGTGAACCGAAAACTAGCGGTCTCGCCGGAGCAATTCACGAATGCTGAGGAATACTCAGCCACGTCGCCCGAGGCCAGGGTCGCCATACGGGATGCTCTTTTCGCTCAGCGTGAGCTGATCGACGAATTTGTGCGAGACAACCCGGCGAACGTGAAGGCCGAAGACTTGGAAATCGTCCGTTCCTGGAAACACGCTCAGGTGGGCAGTTTCTACGTTTTTCGATATCTGAAGAATTACACCGTGTTTCTCACCAGCGGTGCTCCACAGCCGAAAGCTTATGGTGTCCTGGGCTTGGTGGATTCGTTCGAGGATCTCGTCGGGCCTCACCTGCCCAGGATGATCACAGCGGTTTTGCTTCCCTTCCAGGGGCGAATCACCTACGACGGTTTGCTGACCGGATACAACATCATGTTCGGCGGCGGCATCAAGAGACGGCTGAACGAAGAGTACAAGGACGCGAAAGCGGCGTTTGGCATCATCACATCCTTAGGAGCCGAGCCGCCCGCAGCCGAACCGGCAAAGAAGGCCGAACGCAAGCCGCGAAAAGAGAAAGCGACGTCAACTGCCCCTTCAGCGGCCGTTCAGGCGAAAGCCATCGCGCAAACCCTGAACGAGATGACCGACGATTTCTGCCGAGAGCATCTGAACGACGACTACGCGGAATTGTGCCGCGAATTGACAGCAACGTTAGCACGCAAACGGCCCTCGCCGTTGCTCCGAGGAAGATTGGCAACCTGGGCCAGCGGGATCGTCCGCACGATCGGCTGGGTCAATTTCCTTCACGATCCCAGCCAAACCCCGCACATGAAGCTGTACGCCATCGACGAAGCATTTGGCATATCGGAAAGCACGGGCGCAGCCAAGTTGGGCGAGATTCGTAAGATGCTGAAGATCTACCAACTCGACCCTAGATGGACGCTTACAAGTCGGATGGATGACAATCCGATGGTGTGGATGCTGTCGGTCAATGGATTCATCGTGGATATTCGCACTCAGCCGCGGGAACTCCAGGTAGAAGCATTCCAGAAGGGCTTGATCCCCTATATCCCGGCGGCTCGTCAAGAGCATTCGTCGTAGACTTTGTGAAAGGAAGGAGTTCGAATCTGATGAACGTTCGTTTTTCCATGAGCCGCAGGTTGATCACGATCGTTGCGGGAATGTTGGTGGCCTGGGGAACGATGGCGGCGGTCGAGAACGGTCAGGCTGCTGACGCACCGACTTTGGATCGGGCGCCGGCCAGTGACGAGATCTCTTATCGGCCCGAGCACGATGAACGAGTCGTTGCGAATCCGCCCGCCTTCGTCTGGCTTCCGGTTCGAGGTGTTCCGCATTGGATCGTCCAGTACGCGCCGGTCGAAGACTTTGCGGAATCGCAGACGGTCACTCACAACGACCTGAGCATGACGGTGCACATCCCCAGCACCGCGCTCGAGCCCGGCGTCTGGTACTGGCGGTACGGCTATCAGGGTCCGGACGGTCCTGTCTACAGCCGCAGTCGCCGCTTTACCGTTCCCGAGGATGCCGTTTCCTTTCCGTATCCGGGAGTCGAGCCGCTGCTGCAGCGGATACCTGACAGCCGGCCACGAGTTTACTATACGCCCGAGACGGTCGCTCAGATTCGCGAGGATGGCGAAACGTTCGCCTGGTTGACCGAACCGGTGATCGCTGCGGCCAACGCCGTTTTGAAACGCGACGAGCCTTTGTTTGCGGAACCCGATCCGTGGAAAGCATACGACGATCCGCGCGCGGCGTACATCGATGCCTTTCGCACGATGCGGCCGTACACTCGCGGGATGGAGACCTGTGCGCACGCCTACCTGTTGACCGGAGATCCCCGATTCGCTGCCGAAGCCAGGCGGCGGCTGATGCACTTCATGACCTGGGACGTGGACGGACCGTCCAGCATCAACGGACCGACGGAACTGGGCATGGACATCGCCGAACACGCCCCTCGTACGTTCGATTGGATCTACGACACGTTGACGGATGACCAGCGGGCTTTGTGTCTGGACGTCCTGAGTCGCCGCATCGGCCAGATCCATCGGATGCACCGCCGCCGCCCCTTCGAATCCAGACCTTTCTCCAGTCATCCGGGGCGCATGATCGGCTTTGCCGTCGAAGGCAGCATCGTGCTGGCTCATGACGTTCCCGAAGCCGCCCAATGGCTGGATTATACGCTCAAAGTCCTCTGGTCCGTCTATCCGGCGTGGGGCCGCAATGACGGCGGATGGCATGAAGGTGTCAGTTACTGGACCGGATACATGCGTCGCATGTTCCGGATTGTCGCCGAGTTGGATCGATTGGGGATCCCGTTGAAGGACAAGCCGTTCTTTCAGAACACGGGCGATTTTGGACTGTGGGTCGCCTATCCTCATCGCGGTCACCGCGCGTTCGGCGATGGGTACGAGGGACGCGTCGGCCGGTCGCAGGCCGATCTGATGTACACCATCTCCAGCCTGTACGATAACCCGTACTATCGCTGGTATGCGGAACAGATGCGGGGCGGTCCGAGAGGGCCGGAATCGCTGCACCTGCGACGCACGGATCTGGAAGCTCGACCACCGACAGACCTGCCCTTGTCCAAAGCGTTCAAGGATATCGGACTGGTCGCCATGCACAGCCGAATGGACCAGCCGGAGGAGAACATTCTGTTGTTGTTCCAAAGCAATCCTTTCGGCGCGATCAGCCACAATCATGCCAACCAGAACACGTTCGTGTTGGAAGCATTCGGCGAACCGCTGGCGATCAGCAGCGGCTATTACCAGGAGTACGGTGCGCCCCACCATCGCCAGTGGGTGTGGCAGACGCGAGCCCACAATGGGATCCTGGTGGACGGCGAGGGCCAGATTCCTCGCAGCGCCCGTTCTCGAGGCCGCATCGTTTCGCACATGGAGACCGGGGATTGGGCCTATGCCTTGGGCGATGCCGTCCAGGCGTACGGCGATCGCTTGCGCCGCAGCTACCGCCATGTGCTGTTCATCCGTCCCGACTATTTCGTGATCGTCGACGATCTGGAGACCCGCGATGACCCAGCGACTTTTCAATGGCTGCTGCACGCGAAGCAGTCCATGGAATGGGACCCCGGCTCGCAGCAAGCGACCATCCGGCATGGTCAGGCGGGTGTCCGCGTCCATTGGATCAGTCCCGAGGGACTCGATTTCTCGCAGCGTACCGGATGGGACCCGCCACCTCGCCGCCCGTCGGCCGCGCCGCCGCAGTTCCATTTGACCGTCGAGACGACCGAGCCGGCCCAGCGTCAGCGATTCGTCGTGGTCCTGTTCCCGTTGGGAACTGGCGATTCGATCGCTTTGCCGCCGGATCGCATCGAGCAGTTAGCGACCGACGAAGGAACGGCCTTGCGCATCGGCGACGACACCATTTTGATCCGCGATCCGGATTCCGACGCGGTCCGCGACGGCAAGCCGGCCGTGGTGGTCGAGCGTAATGGTTTGGAAGAACCGTAGCAGGCACACTCCGTGTGCCGTCCGCTTGGAAGAACCGTAGCAGGCACACTCCGTGTGCCGTCCGCAGTTTACGGCACACGGAGTGTGCCTACTACTTTGGCTAAGCGAAAGTAAGACGAGATGAGCAAGCACCGAGTAGTCAATGTTCGTGCTGGCACGACAATCTTGGAAGGGGATTGCCGAGAAGTCTTGCAGGCTGTTGCGACGGCGTCGGTTCAATGCTGCGTGACATCGCCCCCCTACTGGGGATTGCGTGATTATGAGCACGAGCTGCAAATTGGAGCCGAGCCAACACCCATTGAGTACGTCGAGAACTTAGTTTTCGCTTTTCGAGAGGTCCGGCGGGTTCTGGCCAACGACGGTACGCTCTGGCTGAACGTGGGAGATGGTTACGCTCGCAACGGCGGCACGGGGAGCTGTGGCCCCAATGCAAAAGTCGGAAATACGAAGAAACTCGTACAACGCCGAAATTGCAGGGTACCCGAATGCTGGGGGTTGAAGGACCGAGATCTTCTGGGCTTGCCGTGGAGGGTTGCGTTTGGACTTCAAGAGGATGGTTGGATTTTACGTTCGCACATTACGTGGGTAAAAAAGGCGCCGATGCCTGAAAGCGTCCGGAACCGTCCTTCCAACGCAACGGAATCGATTTTTCTTTTCGCCAAGAGTCCCCATTACTTTTATGACAACGAGGGGTTTCGAGAACCGTCGGGTGCGAACCTTCGGAACTGTTGGATTTTGGGGCCGGACCCCAATGGCAACGGGCATCCGGCAGCATACCCTCGCGAATTGGCGCGGAGATGCATTCTGCTCGGGAGCAGAAAAGGAGATACCATCCTCGATCCGTTTTCTGGTTCCGGAACGACGGGCGCAGCGGCCTCCGAGTTAGACCGAAAGGCCATCTTGGTTGAACTCAACGCTCAATTCGTCACCGATTCTGAACATCGCCTGAGCGGCGACGTTCAGCGATTACTGATCTGAGGCATTTAGGAAAACTTGGGGATGCTCATTCGTTGACCGCCTTTCATGGCCGATTGATGCGCCACGATGCCGGCGACGGACATCGCCAGGGACTGGTCGATATCGCACAGCGGGGGTCGATCTTCCAGGATGGCCATGATAAAGTCGTGGGTCAGATGACCGTGGGAGCCGCCGTGGCCGCCGGCGGGGACTTCAGGCGGCAGCGGGGGACGGTCCAGCGATACGTCGACCTTCTTTGTGCCCTTGTACGTTCCGCCGGCGTAGGCATAGTCGAAGGATCCCAGTTCGCCGAACACCCGCCCCTGTTCGCCGTGATAACCTTGCACGCCCCACATGACGGCCATGCGGCAGGGGGCGCCGTCTTCGGTCTCGAACAACGCCACCTCGTCGCTGAACGGATTCCCGTAGCGGTTGGCGTCCTTGCCGATGTACTGCAGCGGTACGGAAAACCCAATGCAAGACACGGCCGTAAAACCCTTGCCAGTCACGCCGGTATAGTAGGCATTGGAATGCGTCGGGTAGAACTGGGGCGGCAGCCCCAACCGCCAACCTTGATACGAATCGTAGGTCTGGACGTTGTGATGAAAGTATTCGCCCTCCGAGTACACCAGTCGGCCAAAAGCCCCCGCCTTGTACAACTGGCGCATCGCATGATTGGCTGCGTGGAAGTAACTGGTCTCGGCCATCTGGTACTTCAACCCGGTCTGCTTCACCGCATCGTACAGTTGCTGCCCCTCCTCGACGTGCTGGAAGATGGCGGGTACGGCACACATCACGTGCTTGCCGTGCCGCAACGCGGCGATCGAATGCCGCGCGTGCCCCGGGGCATCGGTGGCCACGAAGACGGCTTCCAGGGAATCGTCCTTGACCATCTCTTCCAGCGACGGGTACATCTTGTCGCAACGAACGGCCTGGGCCAGCGCCCGGCAGCGTTCGGGGATCAGGTCCGTGACGGCAGCGACTTCCACATTGGGATGATTTTGAAAACCGAACGCGGCGCCGAACCGGCACAGTCCGTACCCGGCGATCCCGACACGAACCTTGCGGTCGGACACCGGCGTCCATTGCCGGGATGCCGTCCGATCGGCCGGCACCTGTTCGAATCCCTGAATCGGCGGGCTTTGGCCCTGCAGCGTACCCTGGAAACCCAAGGCCGTCGCCCCGATCCCCATCGAATGCAAAAACGCGCGCCGTGAAGTAGCAGCGTCCATCGTCGATCCCTCCGCAAACAAGTCGTGTGTCAGTCATGGATTCGTCTTCAGCGGTTCCCGATACCCGCGAACCGGACTTCCATTCTGAACCAGCGGCCATCAGCCGTCCAGACTGGGCAACGCCGCGACCGACCCAGCTTCGCCGTTGACGATCCGGCAGCATTCGTCGATACTTGGCGGTTGGGAAGGGTGTCATCAGGCACCTGATCTTCAACCAGTTTTTTCGGTTCCCCACGGGACGTGTTCGACAAGGGAAAGATGCATGACAACCGAGGTGACGCAGGACTTGGCGGCGGAATGTTTGGCGATGGCGCGGGCGGCAAAGGAGGCCGCAGCGGAATTGGTGGCGATCAGCGGCGGAGCAAAAGACGCTTGGTTGCGAGAGTCGGCTCGGCAATTGCGCGAACATGCCGCGCAGATCATGGAGGCCAACCAGCGGGACATCCAGGCGGCTCCCGAGTACGGGCTGACCGACGCCCAAGTCGACCGGCTGCGCTTGACCCCGGCGCGGATCGATGCGATCGCCGTCGCGTTGGAAGAGATCGCCATGCTGCGCGATCCGATCGGCGAAGTGATCGAAGCGGCGGTCCGCCCCAACGGCCTGGAAGTCTCCAAAATCCGCGTTCCTCTGGGCGTGGTGTTTTTCATCTACGAATCCCGCCCGAACGTCACCGCCGACGCGGCGGCCATCTGTGTCAAAAGCGGCAATGCCGTCATCCTGCGCGGCGGCAAGGAAGCCATGCATTCCAGCCGGGCGATCGTCAATTTGCTGAACCAGGCCGCTGTGCAGCACGGCATCCCCAACGGCGCGATCCAGTTGGTCGGCACCACCGACCGCGCGGCCGTCGGGCACTTTTTGGCGCTGCCCGAACTGATCGACGTGGCCATTCCACGCGGCGGTGAAGGGCTGATCCGCCGCGTGTCGGCCGAGGCGAAGATGCCGGTGATCAAGCACTTTGCCGGCAACTGCCACGTGTACGTGGACCGAGCCGCCGATCCGGAGCAGGCGGTTCGATTGACGGTCAACTCGAAATGCCAACGCATGGGCGTCTGCAACGCGGCCGAATCGCTGCTGATCCACCAGGAGGCCGCCGCGTCGTTGCTACCCGAATTGGCGCAAGCGTTGATCCAGCAGGGCATCGAGATCCGCGGCGACGCGGCGACCTGCGGTCTGGTCGAAGCTGCAAAACGGGCCACCGAAGAGGATTACTTTGCCGAATACCTGGGGCCGGTGATCTCGGTACGGGTCGTCGATTCTTTGGACCAGGCCATCGAGCACATCAACCACTACGGTTCGCACCATACCGACGCCATCATCACCACCGACTGGAACGCGGCACGACGCTTTACCAAACGCGTGGACAGTTCCGCCGTGATGGTCAACGCCAGCACGCGGTTCAACGACGGCGGCGAATTCGGATTGGGCGCCGAAATCGGCATCAGCACCGACCGCTTCCACGCTCGAGGCCCCTGCGGCCTGAAGGAACTGACCAGCTACAAGTACGTCGTTCACGGCGACGGCCAAATCCGCGGTTGACGCTCGGGCCAGCTCGCGCGCGAAGGCAGCACACAATGCGCAGCAGCTACTGAACAAACATGCCGACAGTCTGCTCGTCGATTTGTTTCGTTTTCTCGTTCAGTGAGTATTTCACGCTTTTCCACTCGGCATGTCAATCGCGGTCCTTTTTCTTTCGGGATTTGCCCGGCGACTTCTTTTTCGACTGCGTCTTTTTTTTGGTCGCGCTCCGCAACGGTTGAACATCGGCTCGGCAGCCTTCACCGAGTTTGGGGATTTGAACGTGCAACGCGGCGTAGATATAAAAGTCCACGTCGGAAGCTTCATTCCCGAAGTAGCCCCATTCGCAATACTCGCATGAGTGCAGGCGTCCGGCTGCCGGGAGCTCGGAACTGCTCTCGATATTCGAGTCAGGCAACGTCATGCCGCTGCCTGACGATGGCGGAGGCTCCAACCAGGTGACGCCGAAATCTCCCACCTTTTCCGAACTCTCACCGCGGATTGGCAGCGCGGATTCAAGGGCAGACAAGTCCATTTGCCGCTTCATCCGCGACTTCTCCTTGCCGGTGGGAAACCGCTCGAGTTGCCACGTCTCATCGACACAGTTTTCGAACAGGTAAGGAGCGAAGCTCACGTCTAGTCCGGCCTGCAACGCCGTCGCTGCCACCAGTTGGTCGCGCCCCTTGAGCACGTTCGCGGAACGCTGGTCAAGCGGTGTCTGTTTCACTTGAAAGCGGGCGTCCTGGTGGTACAAGTGACAGCAGGGATAGCCGACAAGACCGCCCTGAGGCAGGAACTGGGCATCTGCCAGCAACGCACGCCATGCTTCCAGAATCGTGGGAGCCAGCTCTTCGTCCGCGACGATGCGCGACGGTTCGGTCTTGGCGTCGCGACGCAGCAGATAAGTGATCGTCACACGGGCTCCCATGAATACCCTTTCGATCTGATGATCCACGTCACCGAAGAAGGCAACCCAATGAAGCTGGTTGGCGTCCTGTTGCTTACCGATGATCGGCCCCCAATCAAGACGCTTTACCATCCCTCGATGAGCTAGCGCGAACTTGCCGCCCCAAAACTGGGATGGCAAACACACGACCAGGGTGCCGAACATGTCTTGTCCGCGCGGGGTGTCCTTGTGCGGAGCGAAATGGCCGCCCGATGTGTAGACGTTCAGAGCATACAGTTCCGCAGTGATCGGTGACGAGTCATGCGGTAGCATCTGATCCCGAATCGAATCCAGGATACCGGCTGCTTCGGGGTTGAAGTGCTCGACAGAAAAACCGCCGTCGCTGGCCTTCAGTTGCACGGCATCGCGTACACTCCGGTCGAATCGGGTTCGTCGTTTGTCACCGAACGTCGCCGGCTCGCAACGCTCGATCAAAGGTTGCACCTCCTCAACCTGCTTATAACCGTTCTCAGCCCGTTGGACGGCGAACCGCGATTCGTCCCGAAACACCAAAGTCAGCGGTTCATCTGGAACGAAGGTCCCGTCGCATGAAAACGGAGCTTTGACTCCATGAATGGCCCACCGCAGTTCTTCCAGTCGAGTTTCGTCGTTCACGATCAATCCTCCTGCGTATCCGTAGCCCGCGGGCGCCGAACGCGGGTCGGAATCAACACGAAACGGCCTGCACGAGCATTCATACGGACCTGCGTTCGGCGCCCGCAGCCGAATCGCCGGTTCGGGGTGCAGGATCGCCTGTTTGATTTTCTCTTCCGAAAGCCTCATGCCCTTCCTCGTTTCCCTGTCATTCGCAGTCGCTTGGCCGATGGGTCACATGGCTCCGAAAATTCAACCTTCCAGTTCGAGCGGCCTTCCGTTCTCTCCCGGTCATGGCGACCTCGAAATCATGGTATTCCAGCAGCGCCCCCCCGGCCCATGCCATCGGATTCTCGTGGTTGGGTAAGCCGAATGTCGAAGGACGCACAGCCAAAGCCTGGCATCCGGAAGTAGTGAAACTGATAATAATTTGCGCAAATTGATAATGCAATTCAAGCAGCCGTTTCGTAAAGTGAAAAGAGTCAATTGTGCCAGTGCGCGGCTGAATCAGTCTCACGTTTAAGCCTTTCCGAATTTGGGCAATACTCGCAGTCGCGCCGAGAATCACGAGTTGGCGGATGTGCCGCGATGACGGACAACCGATCCGCGGCGATTACTAGTCCTTTATTCCCATCAGATGAACTCAACAGAAAGACCTAGCCTGCCATGAACCGATTCGCTCTGGTTGCCGTCACTTGCCTGTTGCTGCTTTGCACTTG
>REEF01000349.1 GCA_007695205.1 Planctomycetaceae bacterium | reverse complement strand
CAACGCTGGACGGATTGCCAATCCGTCCTACGAGGGAACTTTATGCAACGTTGGGTCAATCCGTCAGCGGTCTGACTTGAATGTTGCGGAAAGCGACCGGTCCGTGGTCGCCTTGTAGCAAAAGCGGACCGACGGGCACCTCGGGGTTCCGCCAGGCATGTCCGGTCGGCCATGCGACCTGGACGTCTTGATGAATCGTTTGATCGTTCAAGACGACCCGTTCGAAACGGGCGTGGGCCGTCTTGTTTTCCTGGTCGTCGAACCGGGGTGCTCGAAAGATGATCTCCAGGGATTGCCACTGGCCCGGAGGCTTGGCGGCGTTGGTCGACGGAGGAAAACCTTCGTCGATCAGATGGTATCGAGGCCGGAGTTCGGCGCGTGGATAGATGCCACCGCAATCATTGGCCGTGGGCTTTTCAACTTGCCAAGAATCAAGAATCTGCACCTCGTACAGCCCCTGCAGTTTGACTCCGGAATTGGATCGCTCGGAAATCAGGAACTCCAGTCGCACATGCACATCGCCCCAATGATCGCGTGTCACTAGATCGGCCGTCTTTCCGCCGGGCCCGTTTCGCAAGATCCCTTCGCCCGGCTGGCTGATCAGCCGTCGAGGGTTTTCGGGGTCCAGGCCCACATCCCCGACAATCGCCCATTCGGGATGAGGGTCATCCCATACGTGCAGACTGTCGGACAACAAATAGATGGGCTGGACCGGTTCGATTCCCAGTTGCATGGCTCGTTCCATCATCGGGTGCAGGTCATCGACCAACGGGAAATCGACACCGGCTTGGAACAGTCCCTCCAGCACGTCGGGATCGTTCACACAGCACAGATTGATGGTGATGCCGGCTTGCTTGAGTCGCCGCATCTGTTCGGGCGTCCCGCTACGGCGCAGCAACTGGATAAACGCGTCGCCTTTCTCGATGGTCTGATCGACGTACAGATCCCAGTCACTTTGCCGCTGCATGTTGCAGATCAGCACGTCCGGGAACACTTCACGAGCGCCCGCCGCGGCTTCCGTACCGGCCGCCAAGAACGCCTGATATCCGCGACCGTGGTCGAGCACTTTTTGGGCCACTGCCGCGCCCAACGGGCGACCGCCCTTCAGGTGCAGGTTCAGCCAGATGTTGTGAGGCATCATTCGCAGGGCTTCGTCCAAAGTAGGAATCCGTTCGCCGGCGAACCGTGGATGTTTCCAGCTACCGGCGTCCAAGCTTTTGATTTCGTCCAACGTCATGCGGCGGACATCGCCGGTGCCGTCGGTCGTACGATCGACTTGCGTGTCGTGAATGACCACCAAATCGCCGTGGTCGGTCAAGTAGACATCCAGTTCGATTTGATGAACGCCGACGCGAACCGCTTCGCGAAACGCGGCCAGCGTGTTCTCGGGATGGGTATGATTGGCCCCGCGATGCGAACTGAGTCCTCGGCTCGGCAACTCGATACCTTCCGGGACGGCCACCGTACTGCTCCGTCTGTTGGCCTCGGATGGGGCCCGGACGTCTTGATCGGCGAACGAGCCGCCAGCCGTCAGGGTCAGCCAGGCGATCGTGAACAGGGGCAGACTCATGTATCGGAAACGGTACGCCAGCATAGAATTCTCCTTCTTCCAGGTTCAGGCTTCAAGCGATGACCGATCTTGCAGAATGGGGCGCGTTGCCAGCACCGCGTATTATGGTTGGGTTGACGGTTCCAGGCGAGGTCGCAGCACCAATCGCACTCGAGTTCCCAGCGGTGGAATGCTTTCCGTCAGAGCTGAAAATAACAGGTCCGCGTTATCTTGCGGACTGGCCACCGGCAGATCCAACGTGGCCGTGGCAAAGTTGGATACGCAGATGAAATCGCCCCCGTCGCCGTAGTAGATCCGCTCGCCCGTCTGCTCGTCGGTCCAGAATCCGCTGCCGGCGAAAACCCAATCGTAGGTCATCGGCTCGTCGGTCTTATGGTACCGGATCCAGTCCTGAGCGCGAGTCGATCGCCGACGGCCGTCCTGGTCGATCCACAAGACGAACACATCCACGATCGTCCCCGACGCCGGGATGTACTCAGGAGCGAACTGCACGGGTCGACCAGGCTCGGCCCCCACCGCCAGCAGTGCCGCGTGCACGTATTGAGCTGGACAGTTGACCGCCACAATCGACTCGTGCTCCTTGGTCCCACGAGGACAGGCGAACATCTCCAACATGCCCTCCCGCAAACAGATTTCGCCATCGACCAGCACCAAGCTGCGTTGGGTGTCGATCCAGATGGGGTAGTCCTTGGTAAGTCGAACTAGATTGGTCCCCGGCTCTTTGATGGATTCGGCGGTGACCACGCCATTTACACTAGTCTGATTATAGTCATCTCCCCAGGCATGCGGCTGTCCGAGCGGGGACAACAATACGGAGATCAACAGGGTGACGATGCACCATGTGAAAAACTTCGACATCTGGAAACTCCTTAGCTCTGCGAGCGAAAACGGCTGTCCCCTGGTAAGCTGCGCAAAATTGATTACGCTTCTGCTGCCAGATAACGGGATCTTTCTTCGATATTATACGGACCGCGAGCCGGGTGAAATGGTACTGGATATCTCAATACGTTCGAAGGCGGTTGCAGCCCCACCAGCAAGCGAGGGTTGATCAGCATGGGAGAGGGCCAAAAACAAGCGGCGAATCCTTCCCCAGAAGACTGGGATCATTGGGTCGTCCATTTGCGTGAGCGGAAAACGCCTCGCGATCCATGGCGAGTGATCGGTGCAAAGCGAGATTGGCCGCTTCAATGGGGGCTCGATTACACACCCGTATCGGAAGATACGAAGGATCTGATCGTCAAGACGGCTCGGTGGTGCGACCATCCGGGCAAATCACGTACGGCGAGACTGATCAGCCGACTGGAAGCTTGGCTGGCCGAATGGCCAGTTCGTCGCGGCCAAGGGGCACTGGGTCTGGAGGCCCTGTCCTGGAGCTATGTGCTACCTCGTTTGGCAGGTTCGTCATCGGCCGCGCTCTGGCAGGAGGCCCTGGAGTTATTGCTGGACGTGGCGACCAGTTGGCCGCAACTGGACCTGCAGCACCATCCTCTATCCCACCAGTGGCTGGGGGGCGAGTTGCCGTTGACGTTGGCCTACCAGTTTCCTGAACTGCCCAGGTGCCAGGCTCTGTGGCAGTCGGCCCGCAAGGCCCTTTCCCAGGGTTTGACCGAATTATTGGATACCAACGGTCTGCCCGCAGTCGAGCACATGATGAGTGTTCGACCGCTGCTGGCCTGCTGGACTCGATGCCAGGCGTTGCATGGCGACAGGGCTACGCCGATGCTGACCCCGTCAGCGACAACTTGTTTCGAGTGGTTTTTGCGGCGTGCCCTGCAACTGACGCGAAGAGATGGGTGCCCGTTTTTTTCTGCGGTCGTCTCGGGTTCGGAGGATCGGGATCTGTTCCGCACTGCGTTGGCCTTGGTGGGCGACGACGAAGATGCGGTGATCGCCGATCAAATTCTGCCCATTCGTCAAGGAAAGCGATCGAAAAAGGGGCGTCGGGTCATCCTGGCCGAACCGAGTGCCAATTCAGAATGGGGGCGTCTGACGCTCTTTCGATCGGATTGGTCACGCGATAGCATCCAGTTGGTTGTGGCCCGATCGGGCGCAAGCGTGCAAACCGAATTGGTTTCTGGCAACCGGACAGTTTGGAGCGGTCCCTGGCAGCAAGAGATCCACCTGGATGGACGAAAACTCGATCCGCCTGAGCAATGGGACGAGATCTGCTGGCATACCGACGACGACGTCGACTACCAGGAACTCCAGGCGACCCTGGCAGATGGTTGGATCCTCCAGCGGCAGATCATCCTAGCCCGGGAAGACCGCTTTCTGTTCCTGGCAGATGCCATCCTGGGTTCGGACGAGCGGGAGATCGAGTATCGGGCTCAGTTACCGCTGACCGCCGGCGTTCGTTTTGAGCCAGCGGAGGATACTCATGAGGGCCATATTATTGGTGACCGTTGGAGGGGTTCGGTTCTGCCTCTGGCGTTGCCCGAGTGGCGAATTGCCGCGTCGAATGGGGGGTTGGAATGGATCGATGGTAATCTACAGGTCCGGCATGCGGTACGAGCACCAAGGGTTTACGTGCCGTTGTTCATCGATTTGAACTCATCTCGTTCTCGTGGTCCGTTGACATGGCGGCATTTAACGGTCGCCGAACGACTCGAGGTCCAATCACCCAGTCAGGCGGTTGCCTTTCGCGTCCAGGTGGCAGACGAGCAGTGGTTGTTTTATCGGTCGTTGGGTCCGGCGGCGAATCGGACGTTCTTGGGCGAGAACCTGTCGAACGAGTTTCTGGCCGCTCGATTCGACCGGGACGGCGATGCCGATGACCTGATCCGGATCGACGCGGACTAAGAAATTTTTTGTAAGCTGTTTAATGAAAGCCACTTACGTGTATTGTGGCGAGCTGCGAAAGGCCGCGCAGACGTTGCGTGCGCGGGATGCTAGAATCCACCGACGGATGGACACCCCATAAACTTTGAAGATTAGGTAACATGACCGTTCGAGCTGCTGTTGACCGATTACGTGAGAACCGTCCGGTGATCTTGCCATCGCTGTTGCTGTGCGATTTTGGCAATTTGGAACGCGAGGTGCGGCACTTAGAGCAAGCCGACGTGCAAGGGCTGCACCTGGACATCATGGACGGATCTTTCGTGCCGAATCTGACGTATGGATTACCGATCGTTCGGGCTCTGCGGCGGCTGACCGATCTGCCGCTGGACACGCACCTGATGATGGTCCATCCCGAGCGTTATGTGGACCAGTTCATCGATGCCGGGGCGGACGTGATCACGTTCCACATCGAGGCGGTCGACAATCCGCGTCCGCTGCTGGCTCGGATTCGTGAGCGTGGTGCGGGAGCCGGGATCGCCTTGAACCCGGAGACTCCGCTGGCCCAAATCGAGGGCTGTTTGGATCTGTGCGATTTGGTCCTGGTGATGAGTGTTCCGGCCGGTTTTGGTGGTCAGAGTTTCGACGAAGTGGCGCTCGAGAAACTCGACCAACTGCAGAGGACCGTGCCGCCGGAGGTCATGTTGGAGGTGGACGGGGGAATCAACGACCAGACGATCGCACGTTGTGCCCGGGTGGGTGCCGCTTATTTTGTGGTGGGTTCGGCCATTTTTCGCCACGACGACTATCCGGCAGTGATCCGGCGTCTGACCGAGCAGGCCAAATCTTGCTGAGGTGATCTGCCGAGTATGTTACGCATCTATTTGATACGACCAGGCTCGACGGACTTTGACGACCAGGGCAGGATCAAGGGCTCGTTGGACATTCCGATGAACGCCAACGGCAGCAGCCAGGCATGTCGGATCGCGGCGGAGCTGGAAGGAGAGGCCATCGAAGTGATCTACACCTCGCCAGCTCAATCCGCCATGCAGACGGCCGAGACGTTGGCAGAGCGATTGAAGGTCAAATGCAAAGTGCTGGACAAGCTGCAGAATCTGGATCACGGCCTATGGCACGGCAAGTTGATCGAGGAGGTCAAGCAGCGGCAACCCAAAGTCTACCGTCTGTGGCAAGACCAGCCGGAGCTGGTTTGTCCGCCGGAGGGCGAGACGGTCGTGGCGGCCCAGCAGCGTATCCGGGAGACCATGAAGCGTCTGTTGAAGAAGCACAAGAAAGGGGTCATCGCCTTGGTGGTGCCCGACCCGCTGGCCAGCATTTTGCGTTGCTGCGTCCAGCACAGCGAACTAGGGAATCTGTGGAAAGCCGAATGCGACTTCGGCCGTTGGGAGTCACTGGAGGTTCCGTCGCCGGTTTCTTTTTCGGCGCCGGCGGGAGCCGACAGCGATCGTCCGCTCAATTAGCGAGTTTCAGGATGGACTGGAAATGATGGAGACCAAGAAGAAACGCGGAGTCCCCGAGGGCCTTTGGCTGCGGTGCCCGAGTTGCCAATCGACCTTGTTCCGCAAGGCTGTCGATCAGGGGATGGGGGTGTGCCCCGAGTGCGCTCACCACTTCAATGTCTCGGCGAAAGAACGCATCCAGCAGGTTCTGGATGACGGTACCTTCGAGGAGTGGGATGCGAACGTCGTGCCCACGGACCCGCTGGGCTTTGCCGATAAGAAATCGTATGCCGACCGATTGGTCGCCGAGCAGCAACGGACGGGGCTGAGCGATGCGGCGATCACCGGCTGTGGCATGATCCGGGCTCGACGCGTCGCCTTCGGCGTCACCGATTCGGCGTTCATCATGGGCAGCATGGGCTCGGTGGTGGGCGAACGGCTGACTCGGCTGGTGGAACGCGCGACGCAGCAGCAATTGCCCTTGATCATCGTCAGCGGATCGGGGGGCGGTGCTCGGATGCACGAAGGCATCCTGTCCCTGATGCAAATGGCCAAGGTATCCGCCGCACTGGCTCAATACGACAAAGCCGGCGGCCTGTTCATCTCGGTGCTGACCAATCCGACGATGGGCGGAGTCGCGGCCAGTTTCGCCGCGCTGGGCGATATTATTTTTGCCGAGCCTCGAGCCTTGATTGGGTTCGCCGGTCCTCGCACGATCAAGGCGACGATCCGCATCGAATTGCCCGAGGGATTTCAGACCAGTGAATTCCTGCTGGAACATGGCTACGTGGACCGGATCGTGCCGCGTGAGAAGCTCAAGAGCGAGATTGCTCGTGCCATCGACTATTGTGGAAAATAGCCATGGGCTGGTTCGACAAAATCCGGGCCTTGTTCAGCGGCGGAGAACAGACCGACATCGCGGTGCGTTTCGAGTTGTTGAGCGAGGGATTTGTCGGCACGATGTCCCGTTTCTACAAGGCTCGCGACCGAAACCACGACCGCATCGTCGGTCTGAAACTGTGCGATCCTGAGAAGACGGCCTTGTTCGAGTCGCGATTCGCGGGCTTGAAAAAGCCACCCGAAGGGGCGATCGCCGTCAAGCTGAAGCACCCGCGGATCGTCGAGACCTACGAATACGGAGTCAGCGGCAAGGGCCAGGCGTTTACCGTCATGGAGTTCCTGCCCGGCCCGGGACTGCAGCAACTGATCCGCCAAAAGGACGAGCGGCTGGTAGGAAAACGCTTGAATTTGATCCGGCAGATGGCGGAAGCCGTCCATGCGGTCCACCAGGCCGGTTACATCCATCGGGATATTTGTCCTCGGAATTTTATCTGTGATCCGGACCTCGATTCCCTGAAGTTGATCGATTTTGGGCTGACGTTGCCGGACGAGCCCGCGTTCCGCCAGCCCGGAAACCGGACGGGCACGCCCATGTACATGGCTCCCGAGATCGTACGCCGCCGACCGACCGACCGCCGCGTGGATATCTTTGCGTTCGGGGTGACCGCCTACGAATTGCTGGCGTTCCAATTGCCTTGGCCGATGGCCGAAGCCACCGGCAAAGGCGCGCTGTCGCACGATACGGCCCCGCCCGTGCCGCTGCTGGAGGTCGCGCCCTGGGTCCAACGGAACCTGGCCGCAGCGATCACCGATTGCATGGCCCCCATCCGGGACCGCCGGCCCGAAACGATGGGTCTGTTCCTGCAGCGGATCCGGCGCCTGACCGACGAACGCGAAACGTGAACAGCACCGCGAAGCGTAAACGGGGGCACGCTTCGCCTTGATGCGTCGAGCTTTGTGACGTAGACTACCTTGACAGTGGTTTGTTAGCTTCCGTCCCTTTCCCTTGCCCCCCTATCAGGCTCACACGCGTGCTCCAAAGCGAATTGGCCTTTCAGAAATGCATCGCGCCCGATTGCGGCGCCACGTTCGACGTGCAGGAAATGCACGTCGCGTGCCCCCGGTGCCATGATTTATTGGATGTGCAATACGATTGGAACCGGTTGCCGGTCCCCGATCGATTGGAGTATTTCGAGCGAAAGTGGAGCCGACGCCATGACCCGTTGTGCCACAGCGGTGTGTGGCGTTTCCACGAACTGTTGCCCTTCGCCCCGGCGGAACAGATCGTCACCGTCGGAGAAGGCCAGACGCTGTTGCAACAGGCCGACGGAATCGCGCCGTACGTCGGCGTCCAACCCGGTCGGCTGCACCTGCAATACGAAGGCCTGAATCCTTCAGGCAGCTTCAAGGACAACGGCATGTCCGCGGCCTTCACCCACGCGCGATCCATTGGGGCCAAACGAGCCGCGTGTGCTTCGACGGGCAACACCAGCGCTTCGCTGGCCATGTACTGCGCCGTGACGCGGCTGATGAAAGCCGTCATCTTCATCGGCTCGGGCAAGATCGCTTACGGCAAGCTTTCGCAGGCGTTGGAGTACGGCGCGCTGACCGTCCAAATCGCCGGGGATTTCGACGATGCAATGGTCCGCGTCCAGCAGGTGGCTCGCGACCTGGGGATCTATCTGGTCAACAGCGTCAACCCGTTCCGCTTGGAAGGCCAGAAGACGATCATGTACCGGGTGCTGGAATCGCTTCGCTGGCAGGTGCCCGACTGGATCGTCGTACCGGGCGGGAACCTGGGCAATTCCAGCGCGTTTGGAAAAGCCTTTTCGGAACTGCACTGCCTGGGGCTGATCGACCGGTTGCCTCGGCTGGCAGTGATCAACGCCTGTGGAGCGGATACGCTGTACCAGTTGCACCAGGTGCGCGGCGTCCGTTGGCGAAACGGGCATGGCGACATGAGCGGCGTGGCCGAACACTATGAGCGTTTGACGCGCGAGCACAAAAAGGCTTCGACAATCGCCAGTGCCATCGAGATCAATCGTCCGGTCAACCTGAGGAAATGCTTGCGGGCGCTGGATACCTGCGATGGGGTCGTGCGCCAGGTCAGCGACCAGGACATCCTGGATGCCAAAGCCCAGGTGGGAGCGGGCGGGATCGGATGCGAACCGGCCAGCGCGGCCAGCGTGGCAGGCGCCCGGTTGCTGGTCCGCGAAGGTGTGATCGATCCCGAGCAGCGAGTGGTCTGCGTGCTGACCGGTCACCAGTTAAAGGATCCCACGGCAACCGTGGCCTACCATTCCGGCGACCCGCAGAAATTCAACGAAGTGCTCGGCAGCCGCGGCGTCCAACATGCGTCGTTCGCCAACCGGGCGATTGCCGTACCGAACGAACTGGACCAGATTATCCAAGCCATTGAATCGCACAGTTGAACGATGAACCCAACACGCATCGCTATCCACGGAGCCGCCGGACGCATGGGTCTGCGGCTGATCGCGCTCGGCCACCAGGACCCTGAACTGCAGATCGCTGCCGCCATCGACTCGCCCCAACATCCCGCGCAAGGCCAGGACGTGGGGATCGTGGCAGGACTCGGCCCCATCGATGTGCCGCTGCGCTCGGATCTGCCCGACCAAATCCAGGTGGTGATTGACTTTTCCGTCCCCGCAGCCGCCGAATGGATCACTCGGATTTGCCGAGAACGGCGCGTCCCGCTGGTCATGGCCACCACGGGCTTGGACCCATCGCAACAAGAACTGGTCCGCTCGGCCGCCGAAACGACGGCCGTTGTCTGGGCGCCCAGCATGAGCCTGGCGGTCAACCTGACGATGCGACTGGTCCAAATGGCAGCTCAGGTGCTGAAAGACCAGTCGCAGGGCGTGGACGTCGAGATCCTCGAGCGGCATCACCGATTCAAAGTGGACGCGCCCAGCGGAACCGCCTTGAAGTTCGGTCAGATCATCGCGGACGTCATGGGCCAATCGCAGCATATCCACGGCCGCGAGGGCCAAATCGG
>REEF01001034.1 GCA_007695205.1 Planctomycetaceae bacterium | reverse complement strand
ACGAGACTTGGTTTAGATTGAACGTACCGTGACGCGACGCGAACAAAAGGAAGCTTTTTTCGGAGGATGCTGATGTCCAGGTATTGGAAGCCTTACGTACCGGTCGCTCGGAGGCAGAATCAGGCGAGGCAATTCGCCGCCAAGCTGGCGAAAGCTGGACGGAAGCTGCGACCTATCGAGCTGCCAGGCCGCACCATTGCCAAGACGTTCTGGGGAAAGGCCTGGTGCGAGAATCTGGAAAACTACAGCGATTACGCTAACCGGTTGCCTCGAGGCCGCACCTATGTCCGCAACGGCTCGGTGATCGATCTGCAGGTTGCCCCCGGCCAGGTCACTGCGATCGTCAGCGGATCCGAAATGTACGAAGTACGCGTCGAAATCGAAAAGCTCAGTCAGCGCAAGTGGCGGACCATCACACGCGACTGCTCGCAATCCATCGACTCGTTGATCGACCTGCTGCAAGGCCGTTTCTCCAAAGGGGTCATGGCGCGGCTGACACGCAAGGGGGACGGCTTGTTTCCCAAGCCTGCGGAGATCAAGATCGCTTGTAGCTGCCCCGATTGGGCGGTACTGTGCAAGCACGTGGCTGCCGTACTGTACGGCATCGGTGCGCGCTTGGACGAGGAACCCGAACTGCTATTCACCTTGCGAGAGGTCGACGCGACTGAGTTGATCAGCCAAGCGGTGGCGAGCGAGAATCTGGAGCAGGCGCTTTCCGGTGAAGACACCCCTTCGCTGGCAGATGACGATTTAGGCGCACTGTTCGGCATCGAACTGGACCAAGGCGAAGCCCCACGCACCAAGCCGACAACAAGAGCCAAGCGTAAACGAGCCACCACGTCATCGGCTGCTAAGTCTACGAAGCTTGTGAATAAGAAGGCAAAAGTGAAGAAGAAAGATCCCCAGTCCGTCACGAAAACCGCGAAAAAAACGACGAAGAAATCAGCAAATGCGCTCCAACCAACATCCAAAGCGGCGAAAAAGGCGCTGCCAGGATCGACCAAGACCGCAGTGAAAAAGGCGAGCCCCAAGTCCGCCAGAAAACGAGCAAAGAAGTAAACCGATTCAGCCTACAGCTTCTCAGGTCGTCGGTGGCGGTAGGCGATCAGGATACCTTGGAAGACTAGGTGGGGGACGACTTGGGCGGCGGGTTCTAAGAATTGGGCGATGGTTTCTGCGTCACCGCCGGCGACGAAGATCTCGGGCGGATGGTCCAGGTCGTTGGCGATGCGGCCCACCAGTTCGCGAACCGCTCCGACGTGGCTCCAGAACAGCCCGCTGCGGATCGCCTGGACGGTCGATTTACCGACGACCGGCGGCGTTCGCAGCCAATCGGATGGCTCGATCAGTGGTAACTGGTCCGTCTGCTGTGCCAGGGCGGTCGCCATCATGGAAAAGCCGGGCAGGATCGCACCGCCTTCGAAGGCGCCGTCGGCAGAAATCAGATCCACGGTGATCGCCGACCCGGCATCGATCACGACCGCCGCTCGGTCTGCCGAACGCAGGGCATCGGCGGCCAACGCGGCGACCAAGCGGTCCGTGCCGACTCGCTGAGGTTGGTCGACTCGGACTTCGATCGGCAGCATCTCGTTGGTCAGCCGCAGATAATCATCGGCGGGCCGACGATCCGCGATCCAATGTGCCAAGGCGGCCTCTATCGGACGGCAGACGCTGGCGACACACCAGGCGACCGGCTCGACCGGCAGCCAATGCTCCAGCCGCTGGCAAACTGCCGAATCACTCGGCAATCGCAAAACGGCAAGATCGGGTGACAGAGCGGTTGGATCCCCCAGGGTGACATTCGCCAATTTGATGTGACGATTCCCCACATCGACAACGACCAACGGTCCTGGCTCTGGCTTGCTCATCGATGTCCTTACCGGGTGACAGACCGCCGGTCGGGAACGAAAGGCGGCTAGATTCGACTGCCGCGCTTGTATTACTCACGTCGATCGGGATGCGAGAAGACCAGGCTGCAGTTGGTGCCTCCGAAGCCGAACGAGTTGCTCATGGTCCAGCCCAACTCGGCTCGTTGCGTCTGACGGACGACGGGCAGATCCGCGACTTCCGGTTCCGGGTCATCCAGATTGATATTCGGCGCCAGGAAGTTATCTTGCATCATCAGGATGCAGAAGATGGCTTCGAGAGCCCCGGCGGCCCCCAAGGCGTGGCCGATCATGGATTTGGTCGAGGAAAACGCGGGGACGCGATCGCCGAATACGGTGCGGATCGCCTCGATTTCCTTCAGATCTCCGGCTGGCGTCGAGGTGCCGTGCAGATTGATGTAATCGATCTGACGGCGATCGGCGTGGGCGTCTTGCAGCGCCAATTCCATCGCAGCAACCGCCCCCCTGCCATTGGGGGCAACCATATCCTCGCCATCCGACGTTGCCGCCGCGCCTTCGAGGATCGCCCAGATCTTCGCGCCGCGGGCTTCGGCCAGGCTTTTCTCTTCCAGCAGCACGACGCCCGAGCCGCCCGAGATGACGAACCCGTCACGGTTCTGGTCCAAGGGGCGCGAAGCGCGTTCGGGATGATCGTTGTATTCGCTGGAAAGCGCACCCATCGCATCGAAAGCGGCCGCGCTGTAGACGTTGATGTCTTCCGCACCGCCAGCGAAGACCCGGTCCTGCCGCCCGCTACGGATCAGATCCAGCCCCAACATCAAGGCGTGTGCCGAGGTCGAGCATGCCGAGGTGATACCGTAGGAATGGCCTCGTACCCGAAAGATAACGGCCGCATTCGCGGCTGCCGACGAACCCATGATCAAAGGCACCTGATAGGCGCCCACCTTGGATCCGCCTCGCCGCTTTAACCGGTCGGCCAACGCCACGGAATCCGGAACACTCGAGCCGGCCCCCGAACCGATGATCAGCCCCGTTCGCAAATCCTGAAGTTGGTCATCCGTCAATCCGGCCATCCGGATGGCGTCTCGCATCGCGGTGCAACTGAACAGAGCCGCTTCGCACAGGAAGCGTGCCTGTTTGCGATCGAATTCGCCGCGCAAGGCTTCTGAGTCAATCTTGCCTGAAATCTGCGATCGCAATCCGCTATCCGCCCATCCCGGCCGCTGGGAGATAATCCCGGAAGCGCCGGCTTGAAGTGCGGAAGAATTTGTCTGAGGTCCCCGACCTAAGGGGCTAACCAGTCCAAAACCGGTGACGGCAACCGTCCTGTTTGTCATCAATCCTGCTCGCCGAAAAAAATGGTTTCCTTACTCAACAAGCTCCAGCATGCCGTTCAAAACATACCGGGCTCCCCACAGCTTGCCTGGGTCTCAGGCTCAAAGATACATGCCAAGAAAACCGCCCTTCTCTTCGCTGGCGGCCTCCAATTTTTCGATACGTTGACGAGTCTGCTCGAGATCGCCCGCTTTGATAAAGCGGTTGAATTCGACCAACACCGCGTGGCTGACCGTCTCATGAAACCATCGCACCACCGGCTCGGTCAACCAGCCGCAGGTCTCGCCTTGCAATTGGACGTCCAGATCCGCGTGCGTTGCGCGAAGATCGTCATCATCGGTCAAAACGACTCCCTCGAACCGGAACTCCAGCAGGCCGATCTGCGGATCGTTGGTCAGATGAAACACACATCGAGCCCGATGCAGGTAATACGAATTGTGCGATCCATGCTTTTCGTAAGCCGACTTGAGCCGCTCGCAAAACGCGCGATAGACGGGCGAAGCATCGATCGGGATATCCAAACGACCGAGGCTTCGCAACGGTAGACAATCAAATTCGATCAGCACCCAACGTTCCATCGTTCCATCCTGCTCAGTCGCGGACCGCCAGTCGATCGTCCAGGTCCGCAAAGGTTGGTTGATGCCAGCCCAATACCAGCCAGCCGCCGTCGCACACCAGTTGGTCCAGACGCATCTTGCCCGCCATTCGCCAGCGGCCGGGCAGCGCCACGCCGTCCGATTGGAACTCGTCCTGGAAAAGGCTTTCGAATTTATTGCGGACGAACGTCTTGATCGCTACATTGCCGACGGAAAGCGTCTTGGCATCGCCGAACTTGACCTCCACCTCGCCGCGCCGCGTCAATCGCGATGCCTGTTGCGTCTTTTCGATATCATAGACCGCAGAAATCTCGATGTTCTCCCGCAGTTCCTGATCGCCGCGGGTGAACCGGCGCGCTCGCAGGATCATGGTGATCTGGTTGTCGTTGAAGCGAGCATCCAACGGCCGCTCGTTGGCGAACGTGATCGACCAGGGAGGTTCATCTCGCATTCGCTCCAAAGCCGGAGGGATATCGCCGGTCAGCCGCTCGGCAAACTCCGCGATCCGCTCGTCAGTCCACGTGACGCCACCCAAGTAGGCTTGGGAGAGGTTTCCGACCAGCGATTGGTGGATCCGAGCGGCAACGTCGTGGACCGCCGTCAACTCGGGCGGTTCGTCCGGTGCGGCCAATTGATCCGTGGCGGCTTGCAAGACCCGGATGAACAGATGGTCGTCGCAGGTGTTCAGCAGGAACTGCTGGGGAAAACCGCCGCGACGAACCAGCGGATTTCGAAACCGTTCGGCGAACAACTCCTTGGCGGGCGCTAATACCTCCACCACCTCGGAATCCATCTGGGCAGCCACTCGCCGCGATGCGCGTTGCGATGCAATCGCCTCGACCTGGGATTTCGTCTGACCCGCACGTTTCCACGCAATCCGCTCGACCGCGCCGCATCTGGCCGAGATGCGATGGATGCGACTGGAGGTTCGGCATGCTGCTCGGGCGCGTTGTAAGCTGAGGCCTTCGGCATCGATCACCACGCGTTTTCGTGCATCGACCGTCGTCAGCCCGGTGCTATGAATCGAAACCGGCCCGTTCCGCCCGGTGTTATTGGAATGCGTGACACCCGTCATGACGAGATCGATGGCCGCGCCTGCCGAGCTAGGGATCAGATCGATGGAGACGCGACCCTTCAGCGTCGCGGGGCCTCGAATCGCGGTGCCAAGAATGTTTTCCCTCACATACGTATGTTCTTCGATGTCTGTTTCGATGCCCGTGCGGATCATGTCTTGGGAAAACTGAACGAACAGATTCGGCCGCGAGTAGTGATGTCGCACCGCTTGGGTCAACTCGGTCGCCTGTCCAAACCGGCTCATCCAACCAAGGATCTGACCGATCCTGATGGCGGTCTCGGCATCGGTCTGTTCCTGATAAGCCTCAAGCTGCGTCGCCAATTCATCGATGTAACGCTGATAGAAGTCCTTGGCCCGCGGGTTGGTTGCAAACGTTTGCACATCCACGTAGGCCTGCAAAGCTTCTCGAAAAGCAAGGAAAGCGGGCAATTCCAGGCCTTCTTCATTGGCATACAACCGACCGAGGATCGATCGCAGTTGATCTCGATCGGGAGCTTCCTTGGCCAGCAACTCCTTGGTCTGCGGCCAATCCAGGTAGTCCTGCCAAACCATCCGCGTCTGGGCGGGATGACTAGCCATCAGACGCTCCAGGTTGGCAACCGCCTGTTCCAATCGACGGCGAGCTTCCTGGACTTGGGCATCGCCCTTGGCATCATAGTGTTGCCCAGCTTTCTGTGCTGCAGAAGCCAATTGTTCTGCGTCCAGCGGTGGCAACTGCTCGAACCACGCCTGTAGAGCACGCCGAACCGCGACGAAACGGTGCATCGCGAGCCCCGATTCATCCGCTGTGTAGCGGTCAAGAATTTTTTTGACCGCCGTGCGATTGGCCTGATCCCCTCTCCTTAATTCGGACTCGAGCACATCGGACATCAGAAAACGCCGCCAGCCTTCTTTTCTTTCGCCCGTCCCCAACCACTGGTGAAGCGACTTCAGCGCCGCATCGACCCTCGCAGCCTCTTCCTGAGCGATCGCGGCACGATTCCCCATCAGGATCAGGCCGCTGCCGAAGGCAACCACCAAGAAGAACCGTAGAACACGCGGCATCATGACACTCCTTACAAATAGGGAATCTTAGGATACACGGTCGTCGACCTTGCAGAGGTAATTTTAAAGCTTTGTCCCCGGAAATTTTGCCCTGCCGCCAAAGCTGCTGGTGATCTCTCAGAGCCACCAACTGCCATTGACGACGCATGTTACCACATTTCTATTTTTTTCCCAACTGCCTTTTCTCCTGAAAGAAGCGGGTGAGTATCTCTCCACATTGATCAGCCAACACATGTCGTACGACCTGCACCTGATGGTTTAACCGCGAATCGTTCATCAGGCCAAAAAGCGAGTCCACAGCGCCCGCTTTGGGGTCGGATGCCCCATATACCAGCGAAGGGATTCTGGCTAACAGGATCGCACCCGCGCACATCGGGCAGGGTTCGAGCGTGACGTACAAGGTGCAGCCCTCCAGTCGCCAACTGCCCAATGCCGCGGCCGCCTGGGTGATCGCGATCATCTCCGCATGCGCTGTGGGGTCGCGTAGCTGCTCGCGTTGATTGTGAGCCGAGCCAACCATCCGCCCATCGTGGACGATGACGGCACCGACCGGCACTTCGTCTTCGCGAAACGCCTGCTCCGCTTCGCGTAAAGCCTTTCCCATGTAGAGTTCGTGCATGGACCTCTATTCCAAACGCCGATAGGAGATTGCCCGTAAAGCAGCTCGACTTTGCCAAGCAGCGAACCCCAGTGGCTTGGATAAGTCGACCTCCGGGCGAGTTTCGATGCGGCGGCCCTCCAGCGGTTGGTCGATCATCGGCCGCTCATCGATCCAGACGCGAATCCGATCGTCGGTGACTCGAACCCGAAAATGATACCAACGCCCGTTTTCGAATCTCAGGAAAGTGGTCGAATCGTTCTCCGACGCATCCTTGTTATCGATACTCGAAAGCCCGACCACGGCTCCCGCCCAACCCGCTGCGATGAAAGTACAATGTGATTGGCCAACCGG
The DNA here is from genome assembly GCA_007695205.1 of Planctomycetaceae bacterium. Classification (GTDB taxonomy): domain Bacteria; phylum Planctomycetota; class Planctomycetia; order Pirellulales; family Pirellulaceae; genus SKKK01. Next base: position 2,826 of record REEF01001034.1, on the reverse strand, counting down.
AAACGTCAATCCGCAGAAAAAATCGATTCCGTCCATTCGCATGGCCTCCCATCGAATTTCATAGTCAGTCACAGGGAAATCGCCCTGGTACGTGATTCCGGTCATCATCTGACCAAAATGCATCACGATCTTCCCATCCTCGACAGTGACCTCGCCTTCGCCTCCGAAATTTGTCACTTGCCACCCTTCCAGGCTGGTTCCATCAAATAGCGGCAACCAGGGGGGCTGGGAAGGTGTTTTCGCTAAGGCCTGGTACCTGGATGCTCGATCCCAACCATGTTCCGCTGCGGCACGATGGCGTGACGGTCTGCGAAAGTCGATGTTGCATGACTTTCGCCCATGCTGTAAACATGCCGCCCCGCAGGTCGTGGAACGTCTGAACAAAGCAGACCGTGCTATAAGCTCTGTCAGAAAAGGGGTCTGACCCTTTGGAGGGCACGCTGAAAACTCGGGAAATACGGTGTGCCCGGAGAGGGTCAGCCCCCTTTTCTGACAGAGCCTGGAATCGTTTCCCACGATCGGCTGGTTGGTCGCAACCGTCAACGTGGCAACGAGGATCAAGGTCACGCAGGCGGTCGTGCCACGTTTGCTTGCCGGTTTGGTTGGGTGATAATGCATGGGAACTCTCCGCTTCTTTACCAGCCTAATTGACCAGCGATGCTAGGGGAAGCTTACCGTAACTGACTTTTTTGGAGCTGTTGATGATCCTGCTGATTTCCCGCTTGGCCGTTCGGCTGATCACTGCAGGTCTGGTGGTCTATTGGATCCTGTTGTTCACGGGGACCCATCTGCCGGCGTCTGCCGTGATGGATACGGGTATCGGGGACAAATGGCTGCACTTTTTGGGCTATTTGGGGCTGTCTTTCCTGTTTGCCTGCACCGTGACCGCCCACTATCGGCCCCGCTGGGACACCTATTTGTGGATGGCTGTGATCCTACTTTGCTACGGTGCATTGGATGAATTATCCCAGATTCCGATCCCTGGCCGACATGCCGATTTTTTTGATTGGGTGGCGAACGCCCAGGGGATCGCGGTCGGTTTGACCATCCAACGTCTGGCCTTGGGGGTTTACGAGAACTGGGCTGTCATCGGATGGGGCTGGACGCGAGCTGATCAATCCAGGGGGTGAATTCCGGCGGTTTCGACTCGAGCCGCGTCCAGCATCTCTTGCACGGCGGGCGTCTGGGGCCGATCGAAACGCAAGGCGATTCCGCAATCGCTAGAGAACTGGCGAGGCGTCGGAATCATTTTGATTTCCAGCCCAGCGCGCAGCAGCGTCTTTTCGGCTCGCATCGCCGAGGAAGTCGTGTGGAACAGGACGACGCCGTACGGATTCATGACTGGACGATTTGCTCCACAGCCGCCACGGCCTGCCGCACCTGCAGGGGCTGGATCGAGGGGCCGGCGGCAAAACGTACGGTGCCTTCGGGAAAGGTGCCCAAGGTACGATGAGCCGCCGGGGCACAGTGCAAGCCAACTCGGCAAAGAATGTCGAATCGCTCGTCCAACAGCCCACCGATCTCGGACACCTGTCGGTCGGAAACAGTAAACGACACGGTCGCCACCCGATGGTTCGGGTCGCTGGGACCGTACAAGGTTACTTGGGGGATCGCGCTCAGCCCCTGGACCAGCAATCGGGACAGCTCTCGGTCGTGCTCGCGTAGCGTCTGGATTCCTTGGTTGAGCACCCATCGCACACCGGCCCCCAGTCCGGCGATGCCGACGCCGTTGGGTGTCCCGCTTTCGAACTTGTCGGGTAACAGTTCCGGCTGGATTTCGTCCGCCGAACGGCTGCCAGTACCACCTTGGATCAGGGGACGAAGCCGCGAGGGATCGACGCCGTCGCCGATCACTAATCCGCCGGTACCCATGGGCCCTTGCAGGCTCTTGTGGCCGGTAAACGCTAACAGATCGATCCCTTGCCGAGTCACGTCGATCGGCAGCAGGCCAGCGGTTTGGGCGGCATCCACCAACAATAAAGCACCGGCTTGGTGAGCCAGGTGCGCGAATTCAGTGATCGGCATCCGGGCTCCCGAGACGTTGCTCGCATGGCTGATCGCAACCATCCGAGTGCCCGGCGCAATGATCGCTGCAGCCTGTTGCAAATCGACGGAGCCATCGCTTTGGCAAGGGATGACCGTGACGTGGACCCCTTCACGCTGCAAGTCCCGCAAAGGCCGCATCACGGCGTTGTGTTCGCTGCCGGTTGTGACGACTCGATCTCCTGGACGCAGCCACCCGCGGAGCGCAAGATTGATTGCCTGGGTGGCGTTGCCGGTGAAGATCACTCGCATGGGGTCGGGCATTCCCAGCAGTTCTGCGACGGCTTCGCGCGTTTCGTAGACGATTCGGCTGGCAGCCAGGGACAACCGATGGCCGGACCGGCCCGGGTTCCCTCCCATGTGCTGGCAGAAATCCACCATCGCTTGGATGACCTCCGGGCGTTTGGGCCAGGAGGTTGCCGCGTGGTCCAAGTAGATCGTCGCGTTCGAGTCCGGAAGTGACATCATCGCTCGAGCACCACTCGATAGTCGCCCGTCGGAGTTGCTTCGGTGATGGGATTCCAGCCGGATGTTTTCGCAAAACGGCTGATGTTTTCGCATGAGGTCACGGAATCCACCAGGATCTCGACCGTCCCGGTGGTCAAGCCGCCGATCGCTTGTCGAGTCATCAAAACCGGCTGAGGGCAGGACAGCCCGCGTGCGTCGATCGTCAGATTTTCCATGGTGTCAAGAAACTCCTGTGCGTTCATATTCCGTTCAATCCATCCTTAGAGTCTTCACCTGTAGGATGCGTGCACGGTGCGCGCATCTTTGTAGGTTGGG